>WLFI01000029.1 GCA_009703845.1 Actinomycetota bacterium | reverse complement strand
TGGGGTCTGCTATCGACCATTCCGTTCCTATACATCTTGTACGTTCTATTCGTAGAGCTTGGCAAGAGCCTAGAGCGCCAGTCAGATGCAGTGAAGAAGAAGGTAACTGCACTTCGCATTCTTCTAATCGCCTCATGGGGCGTGTACCCAATCTCATTCATCGCAAACATGCAAGCAACTGCGCCAACCGCAGATGGCTTCATGCTTCGTGAAATTGGTTACAGCGTCGCTGACATCACCGCAAAGTGTGTCTTTGGTCTAATCATTTACACCATCGCACGCATCAAGTCGGCTGAAGACAGCAAAGAATTCGCTGCAAGCGAGTTCAAGGACTAATCAACGACTAGTCGAAAAGGTGGGAGGGCGCGAAAGTGCCCTCCCATTTTTTTCGAAGAAAGACGAACCATGTCACACTCAACCAACCGTGCCCGTCTAGTTCTCAAGACCGGCTCTTTAGTATTCGGCCTCAGCGCACTCCTGCTGCTCGCAGCCCCAGCTCTGTTCAACAATCTTCTCGGCCTGGCCACCAACCCCGCCCTCGAATGGTCGATGCGAATGATTGGCATCACGCTCGTGGCGTTGGCGGGCAATATGTTTTCGGTCGCTAGTCGTGGCAGCGAAGCATCCGTGCGCTTCTCGGCTCGAGTCATGCAGGCGAGTGCCTTTGCGCTCGGCGTGCTGACCCTGTTGATTCCGACGGCGCAAACCTGGTTCACCATCGGCTACGCGGCAATCGGTTTTGGCTTTTCAATCGCCTACACAATCGCTCTCGGCTTCGGCGCAAAACCCGAATAGCCGCAATAAACTAACCACAATCTCCTTGGATGCTCGCATGCAAGGCCCTCAAACTAAAGGTGCATCATGCCAAGACAGCTTTCAGCATTCTTAAGACTTGCCACCGCGCTAGCCATCTATGGCAGCATCTTCTGGCAGGTGACTGACCGCCTGGCCAACAACCTGTTTAGACCACAGGAATACTTCTTCTACTTCACGATTCAAACCGCACTCATCTCGGCAACCGTGCTGACCATCTCGGGTATCGGCGCTCTTCGTGGCAAGCCGCAGAGCCTTCGCCTGTCGCAGGTGCGCCTGTGGGTGGTCTCTTATGAGGTTGTTGTGGCGATCGTCTACAACGCCCTGCTGCGCGGCACCGAGGTGCTGCCTGGCGACCCAGACTATGGCTACAACTGGCCGGTGCTGCCGAACGAGATTCTGCACGTTTGGGCACCGATCTTCATTCTCATCGACTGGGCGCTATCTAAAGACGCCGTCAAGATTGCCACCAAGAAGGTTTGGTGGGTTGTCGCCTACCCGCTCACCTGGTTGGCCGTGTCAATTCTTCGCGGAGCATTCGCCCCTGACCACTGGTGGGCCTACTGGTTCTTAGACCCAGCCGAGGGCATTGAGCAGATGCTCACCTACATCTTCGGCATCTCGGCGTTCATGATTGTGGCCGGGTTCGGCTTCAACGCGTTGCGCAACCTGGTTGCGAAGGTTCAGCGCTAACGCTTTTTAGCGGATGCTCTGCGAGCGACCTAGCTAGCTAGCTGCTAGTTGCCCGCAGGCGCCGTCGATCTCTTTACCGCGAGTGTCTCGCAAGGTGGTCGGTATGCCGGCCTTCTCAAGAGTTGAGATGAACACGCGGGTTACCTCTGGAATCGATGCCGTCCAGATTGAACCAGGAGTTGGGTTCAGCGGAATCGGGTTCACGTGCACCCAGCCCTTGCCGCGCTCGTTGAGCTTCTTGGCCAGAAGCTCGGCACGCCACTCGTGGTCGTTCATGTCTTTGATCAGGGCGTATTCGATAGACACTCTGCGACCGGTGGCGTCGAAGTAGGCACGTGCGGCGTCTAGAGCCTCGTCAACCTTCCAACGTGAGTTCACCGGAATCAGTTCGTCGCGCAACTTGTCGTCTGGTGCGTGAAGCGACAGTGCGAAGGTGACCGGAATCTCTTCGGCGGCTAGCTTGTGAATCGCTGGCACCAGACCGACGGTCGATACGGTGATGTTGCGAGCTGACATGCCCAAGCCGTTCGGCTGAGGCTCGATCATGGTGCGCAGGGCAGACATCACCCGGTTGTAGTTGGCTAGCGGCTCGCCCATACCCATAAACACAATGTTGCTGACGCGCTCTGGAGCATCCCCGGCTTTGACCTTGCGGCCTCCAAGCTCACCTCTTGCGATGGCCTGGTTGGCACGCACGATTTGATCGACGATTTCACCGGCCGACATGTTGCGGGTTAGCCCCGCCTGGCCGGTGGCACAGAACGGGCAGTTCATTCCGCAGCCAGCCTGAGACGAAATGCACAGCGTGATTCGGCCCGTGTAGCGCATGAGCACCGACTCAACCAGAGCGCCGTCGAACAGGCGCCACAAGAACTTGATGGTGTCGCCCTTGTCGGTTTGCAGTCGCTTGACTTCGGTGAGTAGCGGAGGCAACAGTGCGCCAACCAGCTCTTCGCGGCCGGCGGCCGGCAGGTCGGTCATGTCGGCTGCGTTGCTCGTGTAATGAGTGAAGTAGTGGGTCGACAGCTGCTTGGCACGAAAGCCCTGAATGCCAAGCTCTTTCACGCGTTCGGCGCGCTCAGCGATGCTGAGGTCGGCTAGGTGCACCGGAGGCTGCTTGCGCTTTGGTTCTGCGAACTGAAGCAGCGGTTTGCCGGTCTCGTCTTTAGCCTGAGTCCAACCCTCGGCAGCAGGGCGAACTTGTTTGCGCTCGGTCATGGTGTTGAGTCTTCTCGTTGGGCTAAAGCGGATGCTGTCTTCACAAGTTTAAGCGCCGGCGCGCTAGTTGCGCAGGCAAAAGAAAAGTGGGTGGAACCTTTCGGCTCCACCCACAGATCTTTAGTCAGTTATTACTTGACGTCTTGCTTCTTGGAAACTTTCATGCTTCCGATGGTGACGGTTACCTTCTGGACACCCGAGTGGCCAACGTTGAACTTGAAGGTTCTAGTTGCGCTGCTTGGGATGACCATCTTGAAGGTGCGTACACCGTGAATGGTGACAGTCATTTGCTGACCGCGAGCGTTACCAACTGTCACAGCGACGACGCGCTTTGACGAGCTGGTGATCTTTGCCCAAGCTGGCAGCTTCGGAGTGACGGCGCCGTTGAAAGCGATGTCGTCGAAGTAGTAGTCACCCTTGGCGTTAGCGGCGTCTACACATGAGAAGCCAGGGAATACGCTGACCTTGTTGTAGACGTTGGCTGAGTTGAAGTTCGAGAAGTCCCAGGTGAGGCGGTTCCAACCAGCCATAGCGGCAGTTGCATCCTTCTCTACGAAGACTCCACCGTCATCAGAGTTCTCAAGCTTCATGCGCACGCTAGCACCAGCAGCTGGCACATAGACGTTTGCGGTTACCGAGGTGTGACCATCTGAAAGCATGGTGTTGGTAGCCGAAGCGGTGACCAAGGTCACACCAGCCCAGCACTCGCCGCCGGCAACGATCTTTGCTGCATTACCAGCAGAAGCGCCTGCTGGGGTTGCAGTCGTCGAGCTAACAGCGCCACCGAAGTCGATGAACGCGTTGTTACCTTCGAAATCGAGCAGAGTCGATGGTGCGGTTACAGGAACAACCACGTCTGGAGTCTCGGCTCCTGGGAACGATGCGTTGTCGATGTAAACATCTAGACCCTGTCGGCCGTCAACAAAGAACAGTGGGAAGAACGATGCCATTGTGCAACCGGTCAGTGAACCGTTCTCGAAGTGAAGGGTTTCCCATCCGGTTCCACCGTGGGCAACCTTGATTTCGGTAGCAGCACAGCCACCTTCCATCTTCAACATCATGTCGCCGGCTACGGTCGAGTAGACGTCGATGTTTGCGTATGGGAATACGCCCGAGAACAAGGTGCCGTCTTGCACTGCAGCAGCACTGGTCTTCAAGAAGGTGGTTCCTGACCAAGGCATTGCGTCTGCCTTGATGTGCAACTTGGCACCATTGCCAGCGCGACCACCAGGAAGTGAAGTTTCGAGTACTGACTCGTTGCCTTCAAAGTCTGCGATGTATTCGCCGGTGTTTCCTAGCACGTAGCCGCTGGTGTCGCCATCTTCAAAGGTGACGGTTAGTGGTGCCGAGGCTGCGCTTGCAGCACTGGCGGTGATGCCGACAAGGCCGGCGCTCAAAAGTGCGGTTGCTGAGGTCAGCGCCGCTAGCTTCTTGAGAACTAGATTCATTGCAGTTCCTTCCATAAGGGATTTTTTGGAGTGAACTGATCAAACGCGCAAGGTGCGAAAACGCGAGGATGCTCGAAGAAAAGCCACTCGGTCGTGCGCACACACTTCCTGCGTTCAAGTTACTCCTGAAAGCGGTTACCTGAAAGCGGTTTCACTAACTTTTATCAAACTGTTACCAAGCGGTTATAAACCGCTAATTGGGGTAAAACAGCGCCAAGCCGTGTTGTCTGAACCCAGTTAGCGCTTGATGACCTCGCCATAGCCGTCGACTTTCCAAGCACGCACATAATCAATGTGCATCTTCGCGGTACCCCAGCCATCCCAGCCGCCACCAAAATCGCCGGTGGCGTTGTTCAAAATCAAGAAGAAGTAGTCGTTGAACGACCAGTTCTCGGTTCGAGCCTGTGCCTTGGTCAAGGTGAAGAAGAGGTTTCCGTCGACATAGAAGTCCATGCGATCTGGCTTCCAGGCAAAGCCGTATAGGTGATAGTCGTTGGAGTAGTTAGTCGAGCTCGCCGCAGAACCGAAGTCACCGTAGTCATAGGTGTGAGCACCGACGTCCCATGGGGCGCCGTTGGTTGAGTAGTGAACCGCGGCAGAGTTACGCCACGGTTGGTGGCCGCCCTGTTCGGCGATGTCAATTTCACCGGATGCTGGCCAGCCCACACTCGTGATGCTGTCGCCGATCATCCAGAATGCTGGCCAGTTTCTGCCGCCCTTCGGCATCTTGATGCGAGCTTCGATGTAACCGTATTTGAACGACACCTTGCCCTGGGTGTCGAATCGACCCGAGGTGAACTCGCAGCCAGACCAGGCAAGGCAGGTTGCACCCTCTGGTGCTTGGCCGGTCTTGGTTGTGGTTATCACTGCACTGCCGTCGGTTGAACCGTCTAGCTTGATAGCGCCCGGGTAGTACCACTGAGGTTCGTTGTTGTGGCAGGTGCCACCGCCGTTGGCACCGTCGTGACCGCAAAATCGTGCAGTCCAGCTTTTCGAGTCGACCGCAGAGCCGGTTGCACCCTTGAACTCGTCTGACCACAGCAGGTCTCCCACTCGGTGACCCGAGACGACCGGGGCCACTGGGCCAACCGGGGCGGTGCTCCACACCGGCCAGAGTGTCACATCGCCGGCGGTTCGATAGGCCTGACCTGGCTGACCGATTACTGTGCCGCCCTGTGACTTGGACCAACCCAAGAATGTCGAACCCGATCTCGCGAACTTGTTCTGGGGCAAAGTGCCATTGGTCACGTTGAATTTGAGCGTCGGCATGGTGCCGTCACCCGGCGAGCTGAAACTCATGTTGTATTCAACCAAAGACCACTTGGCAAAGAGCATTTGGTTTTTCTTGGCGACAAACTTGGATGCATCGGCAAACGCCACTTCGCCACCGGCAGAGGTTGCCCAACCGGCAAACGCGTAGCCGACGCGAGTGAACTTGTTCTCGGCTAACGTGACGCCTTGGATGTTCGCCAGCTGTGCCGGCATAACACCGACGCCCGAGTTGGCATAGAAATCAATGCGGTAGCTAACCGGAATCCATTTGGCGAATAACTTGAGGTTTGCCTTCGGCTTCACCAGCACAGCATCCGCGTATTTTGAAGTGCCAGTGGTCGAGGTTGCCCAACCGGCAAACGCGTAGTTGGTGCGCTTGAAGACATTCTTTTTAAGCTTTGCGCCGGCCGAACCAACCGTCTGCGTGGTCATGGTGCCATAGCCGCCGTTGGCAGAGTAAGTGATTTTGTAGGTTGGTGCCGCGATTGCCTCGAGCAGCTGAGGCTGAGCCAGCACAATGCCAAGTGCGAGAGCGATAACGCTCAGCAGAGCGACCAAACGACGGGTCGCTGGCTGAATCTGAGTGCGTGCAAAGTCGCTCAAGGCATAACCCCTAGTTAGATGAAGGCGGCCACAAGAGTTTGCACATAACTCGTAAGGCTCAATTTCGAGACTAGCATCGGCGCGGGCAATAGGCTAAGCGAGTCGATGCGGCAGGTGCCGCTTTGAAAACGAAAGCCATTGACATGAGCGAAAACGAACCCGAGTCAGTTGACCGAAGAATGGTTTTTCGCAACGTGCAGCTTGTGAAACCCGAAGACCGAGTTGCGAATTCGCAAATCTTGCAATTCATTTCGACAAACGCAAACATTGGCAACTACATGCCGGTTCGAGCAATTCAAGACATGCTCGGCCAAGAGGCTGACGTGTGGAACATGCACCGACCGGCCGACTGGGATTTCATCAACAACAACTACAAGGCGATTGTGATCGGCGGGGCCGGGCTGCTGGCACGACCGTTCAATCACTTTTGGGTGGCCTGCGCCGAGCACTGCAAGCTGCCGATCATCGTTTGGGGAATCGGAACCTGCATCATTGATGGGCTCGCAGCACAAGACACAATGTGCGATGTTGAGGCAGTGAACGCCGTTTTCAAACGAGCGCTCATGGTGAATGTGCGCGACGAAGTAACCGCCGAGCTTTACGGCGCAGGCATCGAGAACGAAATCTCGATCACCGCGTGCCCAACGATTGCATACCTTCGTGACTTCGATGTGCAGGCCGAGGCTAAAACGCTGACCTTGAGCGTGCATCCGGAACTCATCGATGAGCAGACGCACGACCGCATTCAAGCAGTTTGCGAGGCGGCCGGCTACAACGTGCTGCTCACCAAGAATGTGCAGAGCCCCGAAGAGGGTCTCGAAGACATCATTCGCAACTACTACTGCCGTAGCGAACTGGTTGTTTCGACCAGGCTTCACGGGGCAATCACGGCATACGGCCTGGGCATTCCCTATCTCGCCCTGCCGGGTGACGAAAAAGTTCGCGAGTTTCAACGCCTCTATGGGGGCGGGCAACTTTTCGACAACACGGATGCTCTCGCCGAACTCTTGGCTCAAACCCATGTTCGACAGCCATTGCCAAACCTAAGCGAAATTCATGCCTTCGGCGAACGCGCCCGCCAAGCACTAGCAGCAATCAACTAGCCAGCGAGTATCGCGTATACCCGCTGCTTCATCTGGTCGAGGGTCAGGGGTGAATGACCGGTTGGGTCTGCTTCGGCCGGAATGACTTCTATCTTTAGGTCGGTGTCTTTTGTGTCTGCGAGATAGTCCTCGAGCTGCGGCACCTGATCTTCAAAGTGGTGAGTGTCTGACTCTTTGATCACAACCAAACCGCGCGGAACGCTCGAATAAGCGCTAAGTGTTTTGACCACGTTGAACCGCACTTGAAACTCTTCGGCGATTTCGGTTCGGTTTGCTACGCCGAAAGATGTTCGCGCTAGAAGATCGATGGCAGATGCCACCGAATATGTCATCAGGTTGATCTGCGGGTT
>WLFI01000028.1 GCA_009703845.1 Actinomycetota bacterium | reverse complement strand
ACGATCGAGGAACGTTCGGTCAAGTTCGTCAGACTATGGTTCACCGATGTGGCTGGAACGTTGAAGTCGGTCGCAATCGCTCCTGCCGAGGTTGAGGGCGCGTTCGCCGAAGGTATTGGCTTCGATGGCAGTGCTATTGAGGGCCTCGCACGCACCTATGAAGCCGACATGTTGGCTCAACCAGACCCGAGCACCTTTCAGATTCTGCCGTGGCGTGGCGAGATTGACCCAACCGCGCGTATGTTCTGTGACATCACGACTCCTGATGGCGCTCCGGCCGCAGCCGACCCACGCAACGTCTTGCGTAGGGCGTTGGCCAAAGCATCCTCGATGGGTTTCTCTTTCTACATTCACCCCGAAATCGAGTTTTATCTGCTGAAGTCTTCGCAAATCGGTCCAGAAGGCCCGATTCCGGTCGATAACGCAGGTTATTTTGACAACGTTCCAGGCGGAACCGCTCACGACTTTAGGCGCCGCGCGGTGTCGATGCTTGAGCAGCTTGGTATTTCCGTTGAGTTCAGCCACCATGAAGGTGGCCCGGGTCAGAACGAAATCGACCTACGTTACGCAGACGCTTTGACCATGGCCGACAACATCATGACTTTCAGAACAGTGATCAAAGAGGTTGCCATCGAGCAGGGTGTCTATGCGACATTCATGCCGAAGCCATTCACCGAACATCCTGGTTCTGGAATGCACACCCACATGTCGCTCTTCGAGGGTGACACCAACGCATTCTTCGACCCAAGCTCGCAGTACCACCTTTCGAAAACCGCAAAGCAATTCATTGCCGGTCTGCTGCGTCACGCGCCTGAGATCACAGCCGTCACCAACCAGTACGTCAACTCTTACAAGCGCCTTTGGGGCGGGGGAGAGGCACCTTCGTTCGTTTGCTGGGGTCACAACAACCGCTCGGCCCTAATTCGTGTACCGCTTTACAAGCCAAACAAGGGTCAGTCGTCACGCATTGAATACCGCGCAATCGACTCGGCAGCTAACCCATACCTGGCCTACGCTTTGATTCTTTCTGCTGGACTCAAGGGAATCGAAGAAGGTTACGAACTGCCTTCAGAGACCGAAGATAACGTATGGAATCTAACCGACTCAGAGCGTCGCGCCATGGGCATCCAGCCGCTACCTCAGAGCCTCGACCACGCCATTCGCAAACTCGAAGAGAGCGAGCTGGCTGCCGAGGTTTTGGGCGAAGAAGTATTCTCATACGTTCTTGCCAACAAGCGTCGCGAATGGAGCGAGTACCGTTCGCAGGTGACTCCTTTCGAGCTGAAGAAAAACCTCGAAACCCTATAGGAATCATTGGTGGCAAGCGCATCTGGGCTAGGGCTAACCGAGCTCGCACGTCTTGGGTTTTCAGATCTGGCCGGCACGGTAGCCAAGCTTGACAAATTGGTTTCGCTGGTTGGCGACCCCGCACGCGCTGCTCTGGCTCCGCTGTCGCAAGCAGCAAACCCAGACCAAGCCCTCAACGCTGTAATCGAGTTCGCCGAGATTGATAAATCGTCAGTTAAGTCACTGCTAAAAAACGCAGACTCAGCCAAACGCGTGTGCCTTACCTTCGGAGCTTCTTCGGCGATGGTCGATCTTGTTCGTCGTCAACCTTCAATGCTGTCGGTGTTCGACAAAGCAGAATCAAAGCTACCCAACCCTGAAGAACTCACTAAGAGATTTCAGGCCGCAATTAAGACATGCGCAGCCCCTGTTGCTACCGATAAGGCTTGGCCAGCCATTCGACTTGTCTATCGCAAAGAACTGCTTCGATTAGCCGCGTTCGATGTTAGCCACCCGCACCAACAGGAGGCTTTCGCCTCGGTTGCGGCTCATCTCAGTGACTTGGCCGGCGCAGCTCTTGACGCAGGTCTGGCGGTGGCACGCCGTGAACTGTCCGAGGGTCAAGAACACGGAGTATTCAGCGAACAAGAGCTTGCCGATACAGCACTCTCGGTCATAGCTATGGGCAAGTGCGGGGCTCGCGAACTCAACTACATCAGCGATGTTGACGTGATCTACGTCGCTGAATCGACAAACGAACGCACCGAAACTTCTCGTGCCCTCGAAATCGCAACCAGACTCGCCACGAGAATGATGCGCGCAATGGATGGCAACGCATCCGAGCCTGCCCTTTGGCAGGTAGACCCCAATCTTCGCCCTGAAGGCAAATCTGGGGCACTTGTTCGCACGCTCGAGTCACACGTGGCTTATTACCAGCGCTGGGCCGAGAATTGGGAGTTTCAAGCGTTGCTCAAGGCTCGTCCCGTGGCGGGAGATTTGGCTTTAGGCGCGCGATACGTCGAGGCCCTTGAGCCGATGGTTTGGGCAAGTGCGCAGCGTGAAGGCTTCGTTGAGTCGGCGCAGCGCATGCGCGAGCGCGTGACAGCACACATTCCCGTAGCCGAACTCGACTCGCAAATCAAACTTGGGCCTGGCGGATTGCGCGATGTGGAATTTACCGTTCAGCTCTTGCAACTGGTACACGGTCGAAACGATGAAACTATTCGAAAGCGCGACACACTTGGGGCGATAGCTGCGCTCATGGATGCTGGTTACCTGAGTCGCACCGACGCGAGCGTGTTCTCGGCGCACTACCGCTTTCTGCGATTGCTAGAGCACCGCATCCAGTTATCTCAGATGCGCCGCACCCACCTGATGCCATCTTCTGAAGAAGCGCGACGAAGTCTTGCACGTGCCATGGGTTTGCGCACGGCTCAGGAGCTCATCGAACGCTGGGAGTCGATCAAACTCGAAGTGCGTTCGCTTCATCAAAAGGTTTTTTACCGACCCCTACTTTCGGCTGTCGCGAAACTTGACAGTGGCGATCTTGAAATCTCGTCTGAACAGGCCGAAGACCGACTGAGAGCAATCGGCTTTTTAGACCCGCAGAATGCCCTTGCCCAGATTCGAGCGCTCACCGGTGGGCTAACGCGTCGTGCAGCGATACAAAAACAGCTGTTACCCGTCTTGTTGCAGTGGTTCGGTGACGGAGGTGAGCCCGACGCAGCACTGCTGGCCTTCAGGCGCCTTTCAGAGGACCTAGGGGAGTCGCCTTGGTATTTACGCATGCTGCGCGATTCATCGGGTGCGGCGGAGCGCCTAACCAACGTGCTGTCGCTATCCCGTTTAGCCACTGAGCTATTTGAGAGGCTGCCAGAGGGAGCCGCTTGGCTCGAACGTGTCGAGGAGCTAAACCCTAAGACCTACGAACAGTTGCAGAGTGAATCCGAGGCGATCACGTCACGACATGACGAAATCGAGAAGGCTTCGGCCGCGCTGAAACAACTTCGTCGACGCGAAACACTGCGCGTGGCCATGGGGGCGGTGCTCGGGGAACTAACACTTCGGCAGATTGAGGCAGCACTTACCGACATCGCCAAGGTTTACATTGAGGGTTATCTAGGGCTCATCACAAACGAAAAGCATCTCGATCTTGGCAAGTCCAAAGTCACCGACATTCTGGAATTTGCCGTGATTGCTATGGGTCGTTTCGGTGGTGGTGAACTCGGTTTTGGTAGCGACGCCGACGTAATGTTCGTCTATCGATCGGTTCAAGAAGACAACCAAGAGGCACATAAGGTAGCCGAGCGCATCGTCTCTGAACTGCGCCGGCTGAGTGCCGATTCGGTGCTCGAATTCGAACTCGATCTCGACCTTCGCCCCGAGGGTAAGAACGGGCCAATCGTTCGTTCATTTGACGCATATGAGCAGTACTACAAACGTTGGGCCAGCACCTGGGAGTCACAGGCGCTGCTTCGAGCCGCCCCGATTGCCGGCGATGCTGCGCTCGTTTCAGACTTCGTCGACCTGATCGATCGTTACCGGTACCCACAGTCGCTAGAACCTGCAGCCATCACCGAGATTCGTCGCATCAAAGCTCGTGTTGAAACCGAGCGTCTACCTCAGGGCGCCGATCCGAAGCGCCACTTAAAACTTGGCCGCGGCTCGATAAGCGATGTGGAGTGGCTGGTTCAGCTCATGCAGTTGCGGTTTGGGTCGAAGCATCCCGAAATTCAAACGCCAAAGACACTTGACGCTCTGAATGCCTGTGTTTCGGCGGGGCTGATCGAGGCCCATGACGCCCGAGTGCTCGAAGAGGCCTGGTTGCTGGCATCACGAGTGCGATCGGCCTCGGTTTTGTGGGCAAACAAACGCACGGATGTTCTACCGAACGACCGGCGACAACTCGAAGGCTTGGCGCGCATTCTCGAGTATCCGAAGGGTTCTGCCTCGGCTCTAGAACAGGATTACCTGGCTTTCACGAGGCGCGCGCGAACGGTCTTTGAGCGGCTGTTTTTCGCAAACTAGCGCGGTTGTCAGAACCGAGACCAATTCGGCTAGTCAAAGATAAAGGGCCCCAACGCTAAGCGTCGAGGCCCTTCAATCTTTTTATCGACTAGACGCCGAAGTAAAGCTCGAACTCATAAGGGTGAGGGCGAAGAGCCAAAGGCTTGATTTCTTTCTCACGCTTGTAGTCGATCCAAGTCTCGATTAGATCCTTGGTGAACACGTCGCCTGCAAGCAGGTAGTCGTGGTCTGCCTCGAGGGCCTTAAGAACGTCTTCGAGGTTGCCTGGAACCTGAGGAATCAACTTAGCTTCTTCGGCAGGTAGCTCGTAGAGGTCTTTGTCGACAGGCTCGTGTGGTTCGATTCGGTTCTTGATACCGTCTAGGCCAGCCATCAACATCGCGGCGAAGGCGAAGTAAGGGTTGCTAGAAGCGTCAGGAGCACGGAACTCGATGCGCTTAGCCTTCGGGTTGGTACCGGTCATCGGGATGCGGATCGCAGCCGAGCGGTTACCTGCCGAGTAAACCAAGTTCACAGGAGCTTCGAAGCCCGGAACCAGACGGTGGTAGGAGTTGACGGTCGGGTTGGTCCAAGCAAGCAGTGATGGAGCGTGCTTTAGGATTCCACCGATGTACCAGCGAGCAAGGTCGCTCAAGCCACCGTAGCCGGCTTCGTCATAGAACAACGGCTTGCCGTCTTTCCAAAGCGACTGGTGCACGTGCATACCTGAACCGTTGTCACCGAAAAGTGGCTTTGGCATGAAGGTTGCGGTCTTGTTCCACTGGTTGGCTACGTTCTTCACGACGTACTTGAACTTCAGCACGTCATCCGCTGCCTTCACCAGAGTGTCGAATCGGTAGTTGATTTCGCCCTGACCTGCGGTGCCTACCTCGTGGTGGCTTCGCTCTACCTGAAGGCCTACAGCCTCTAGTTCTAGAACGATGTTGTCGCGCATGTCTGCGTGCTGGTCGACTGGGGTTACCGGAAAGTAGCCACCCTTGTATGGAGTCTTGTTAGCAAGGTTTCCGCCAAGACCGTTGACGCGCTCGTCGCGGCCCGAGTTCCAAGCTGCTTCGTCAGAGTCAATGAAGTGACCCGAGCTGTTCTGACCGTAGTGGTAGCGAACGTCATCGAAGATGAAGAACTCAGCCTCAGGGGCAAAGAATGCAGTGTCTGCGATACCGGTGCTGGCTAGGTAGGCTTCTGCCTTCTTCGCAGTCTGGCGTGGGTCGCGGCCGTATAGCTCGCCGTTGCGTGGGTTGTAGATGTCGAACAACATAACCAGGGTCTTCTCGGCGCGGAACGCGTCTAGGTAGGCCGTGGTTACGTCTGGAATCAACTGCATGTCTGATTCGTGAATCGATGCGAAACCGCGAATTGACGAACCATCGAATAGCTGACCGTCGCGGAAGAAGTCCTCGTCGATCATCGCTGCTGGAAGGTTGAAGTGCTGCTGCACACCTGGTAGGTCGGTGAAGCGAACATCAAGGAACTTTACATCGTTCTCTTTGATGTACTTGACTACCTCTGAGGCTGTCTTGAACATAGGGAAATCCCTTCAAAAAGGTGAGTGGGAGAAAACGGCGCTCCATCGAAGCCGTCTGCTCTAAAGTCTACCTTTGAGCCCGCGTCAAGCCGTTCACGAAATGTTTCGTGAATGTAAAACTTTTTAAGTTAGCGACGAACCGGGCGGACGCGCTTCGGGTCGATTCCCTTTGGAATCGGTAGCTTCGTTCCCATGGCCTGAAGACGCGCATTTACCAGGCTTACTTCGCTTCGGTTCAAGGTGCGCTTTAGGCCGGTGATCTCGCGTCCAAGTTTCGCGAGCGGGGTTCCACTTTCGTCGCCTGTCACATAAAACACGTGGATGCTCACGCCTGGTGTCGCTCGCTTCAACTTGCGCACCTCTTCGTCAAGAATGGTCTTGGTGCCGTTACGTGAACCTTCGGCGATTAGCACCACTCCTGCCGATCCGACACAGCGGTAGATGGCATCTCTGGTTCGCGGGTTAACCGCAACTGGAATCTCGCTGGTGCGCCATCCGCGTCGAACCGCAGAAGTAACAACGGCTCCAACCGCTCCCGGTTGCCCCTCGATACGTGAATAGGCAACTCGTTCAGCGCGCCTCGACAAAATGAGCAGGCCGATCATCATCGCTGCGGTGACCGAGAGCACTCCATAGATGATGGAAAGGATGAGGTTGTTCAGAGAAGTGAGAATCAAGAGGGTACCAACACCGAGGCTCAAAACGACAGCCAGAATGACTAGCAGCAGTGCGGTCTTGTCTACCTTGATGGTTTCGCGGAAAAGTCTGAAAATTTGACCCCAGCGACCTGGTTCTTTAGGTGTTTTGTTCTCTTTAGCCATGGTTGAAAGCCTAGCCGACAGCCTGGCTAAACCCGTCTTTGACTGCTGCGTCGGCAAGGTGCTGAAGCTCGGCCGGAATGGCTCGACCCTTTTTCACCATGGACGAAGCCCAAAGACGACCAGCACGGTAAGAGGAGCGAACTAACGGCCCGCTGAGCACACCCAAGAAGCCGAGAGCTTCTGCTTCTTCTTTCAATTCCACAAACTCTTGTGGTTTGACCCAGCGGTCCACGGGGTGGTGGCGAAGGGTAGGTCGAAGGTACTGAGTGATTGTGATGATATCGGTGCCTGCCTCGTAAAGGTGTCGCAACGCGTCGCTGATTTCTTCGCGGGTTTCACCCATGCCAAGAATTAGGTTCGACTTAGTGACTAGACCGTAGTCTCGTGCCTGCTCAATCACGTTTAGCGATCGTTCGTAGGTGAAGGCTGGGCGAATCTGCTTGAAGATGCGCGGCACCGTTTCAACGTTGTGGGCGAACACTTCTGGTGCAGCGTCAAACACGCGCTTCAAATGATCAGGGTTGCCTGAAAAGTCGGGAACCAGAATTTCGACCCCGGTACCGGGGGACTGCAAATGAATCTGTCTAATGGTCTCGGCGTAGAGCCACGATCCTTCATCTTCCAGGTCATCACGAGCAACTCCGGTGACGGTTGCGTAGCGCAACTGCATCCTCGTTACTGAATCGCCAACGCGTCTCGGTTCGTCAACGTCAAGGGGGCTTGGCTTGCCGGTATCAATTTGGCAAAAATCGCAACGGCGAGTGCACTGTGCGCCACCGATCAAGAAAGTCGCCTCACGGTCTTCCCAGCATTCGTAGATGTTTGGGCAGCCGGCTTCTTGGCAGACGGTGTGCAGGTTCTCGGTTTTTACCAGGGCGTGCATCGCCTGATACTCAGGGCCCATCTTGGCGCGTGTCTTGATCCAGTCAGGTTTGCGTTCGATTGGTACAGCTGCGTTTCGCGCCTCGATGCGAAGCATCTTTCGTTCTGGCTTTTGGTTCTCGGTCATGCGGCTACCTTGCCTATCGTGGTCAATTTCTTTTGGATGACCTCTGCGGCCATCGCGGGGGTTACCGTCTTGCCGAGGAGTTT
>WLFI01000027.1 GCA_009703845.1 Actinomycetota bacterium | reverse complement strand
ACCAGCCACAGCGGCGCGGGCGGCCGGTGGTGGTGCCGTATTCGTGGCCGGTTGCGCGCAGTTGCTCGCCCCATGCGTCGAATAGTTCGGTCGGGAACGGGCCGGCACCAACGCGAGTTGTGTAGGCCTTGACGATGCCGATGACGGTCTTGAACTCGCGAGGGCCAATGCCCGAACCAGTGGATGCTCCACCGGCGGTTGCGTTCGACGAAGTTACGAACGGGTAGGTTCCGTGGTCGACGTCGAGCATGGTCGCCTGGCCGCCCTCGAACAGAACGGTCTTGCCGGCTTCGAGTGCCTCGTGCAGTTCTAGCGCGGTGTCGGCAACCATCGGGCGAAGACGCTCGGCGTAGCTCAAGAGTTCAGCCACGACCTCATCCACTCGAATTGCTGCTCGGTTGTAAACCTTGGTGAGTAGCGAATTCTTCTGAACCAGGGCGCCCTCAACTTTTTGGCGAAGAATGCTTGGGTCAAATAGGTCTTGAATGCGAATGCCAACGCGGTTGATCTTGTCGGCATAGGTTGGGCCAATGCCGCGGCCGGTGGTGCCGATGGCACGCTTGCCCAAAAAGCGCTCGGTGGTCTTGTCGATGGTCACGTGATAAGGCGTGATGACGTGGGCGTTGGCCGATACGCGCAGGCGCGAGGTGTCGATGCCGCGAGCGTTCAGTGCGTCGATTTCGTGGAATAGAACCTCTAGGTCGATGACCACGCCGTTAGAAATAACTGGGATGACGCCCGGGGTCAGAATGCCCGACGGAAGAAGGTGGAGGGCGTATTTTTCGTTGCCGATGACAACGGTGTGGCCGGCGTTGTTACCGCCGTTGAACTTGACCACATATTCGATGTGCTCGGCTAGCAGGTCGGTGGCTTTGCCTTTACCTTCGTCGCCCCACTGGGCTCCGATGATCACGACAGCAGGCATGAGCTCTCATTTCGTCACGGGAGTCTTTGTGCCGATGGGCACCTCTCAAGTTTATCGCCTAGCAAACACGTGCTGCTCTACCCAGCAGTGCATGGTGATGGCAGCGGCAGCGCTGGCGTTGATCGAGCGGGTTGACCCGAACTGGCTTATCTCTAGAAAAACCTCGGATGCTGCGAGCGCAGCCTCGCTCAAACCGGGGCCCTCTTGGCCGAACAAAAAGACGCAGGCCTCGGGCATGTCGAAGGTCTCGATCTTTTGGCAACCTTCGACGTTGTCGATTCCGATGATCGGCAGTGCGCCGCCTCCGGCACCCAAACCACAAGTGCGGGCCCATTCGACAAACTCTTCAACGGTGTTGTGGTGACGCACGTGCTGGTAGCGGTCGGTGACCATGGCCCCACGACGGTTCCAGCGACGGTGGCCGATGATGTGAACCTCGGCTGCCAGAAACGCGTTGGCGGTGCGCACGATCGAACCGATGTTTAGGTCGTGCTGCCAATTCTCGATGGCAACGTGAAACTTGTGGCGGCGCGAGTCGAGGTCGGCCACGATCGCATCCATACGCCAGTATCGGTAGTGGTCGAGCACATTGCGAGTGTCGCCGTTTTCGAGCAGCTCGACATCGAACGGTGAGTTCGGGTCGGTGCCGGCACCGTCGGGCCACGGGCCCTCCCAAGGGCCAACGCCCCAGGTGGTTTGTTCGGGTGACGGAGTGGGGCCGGCGGCGGCAGCCTCAGCGGCACCCGAGTCGCCAGACTCAGCACCTGCGCCAGAGTGCGCGTGCGCATCCACGCTGTTTACCTGCTCTTCTTCACTCACCCGATAAGCCTAACCAAGGCGTTTGGTAGCCTTGACCCATGGCAGATCGCAGCAAAATCAAATCTTGGCTCACCGACATGGATGGTGTGCTGGTACACGAGGGTCAAGCCCTTCCAGGCGCAGCTCAACTCATAAAGCAGTGGCAAGACACTGAGACACCGTTTCTGGTGCTCACGAACAACTCAATCTATACCCCGCGCGACCTATCGGCCCGCCTGCGTGCCACCGGCCTAGACATTCCCGAAGACCGCATCTGGACATCGGCCCTAGCCACCGCCGCATTCTTGAACAAGCAAAAGCCTTTTGGCTCTGCCTATGTTCTCGGTGAGGCCGGCATGACCACCGCTCTGCACGAGATTGGCTATGTGCAGACCGACCAGAACCCCGACTACGTTGTGCTGGGTGAGACCCGCAACTTCAACTTTGACAGCCTGACTAAGGCGATTCGCCTAATCATCAACGGCGCGCGATTTATCGCCACCAACCCAGACGCCACCGGCCCATCGGCCGACGGTGTGCTGCCAGCTACCGGCTCTGTGGCTGCACTGATCACTAAGGCCACCGGACGCGAGCCGTACATTGTGGGCAAGCCAAACCCGATGATGTTCCGCTCGGCGATGAACAAGATCTCGGCGCACTCAGAGTCGACCGGCATGATCGGTGACCGCATGGATACCGACGTGGTTGCCGGCATCGAAGCTGGCCTACACACCGTGCTGGTGCTAACCGGTATCGCCGACGACAACGAGATTTCGAAATACCCGTTTAGACCAACCGAGATTCTGAACTCGGTCGCTGACCTTCTAGATTAAGCAAATCGGCCGGCTGGTAACCCCTCTCGAGGTTGCCTAGCCGGCCGATTTTTGCTTTCTTGCGAACTACTTGATCGTGTAAACCTTGGTGACGGTAGTGCCGCCAACAACGGTGATCTTAACGGTGTACTTGCCGGCCTTAGGCGCGGTGTACTTGTAGGTGGTCGCCGAGTAAGAGGTTGGGGTCTTCACCAAAACGCTCTTGCCGTTGACATAAATGGTTACCTTCTTGCCCTTGGCAAGGGTTGCCTTTACCGAAACCACGCGCTTGGCTACCGAAACCGACAAGACCGGCTTTGGCTCGCTCCAGGTGATTGCGGTGATTGCGGTACCGGCAATGCCGCGACCGTCAACATAGGCAACCACAACGTTCTGCACGCCAGGTGCGGTGGCGGATGCTGCTACCGAAACCTTGCCAGCTGCGTCGGCCACGGCGCTGGTTGAAGCCAGAGTGCCCTTCGAGTTGGTGCTGAACTGAACCACTGCGCCAGGCACAACTTCGCCGATGGCGTTCTTGATGGTGAAGTTCACGGTCTTTGGCGCGTTGATGGTTGCGGTGTCGGTTAGCTTGGCGGCAGAAACCTCAGGGGCTCCCATTTGAACCAAGTGACCCCAAACGCGGTCATACTTCTCGAGCACGGCACCGCCAAGTGTTGGGTAGAAGCCGGTAGCTAGCTCGTTGGCAACATCTGAGTTCCAGGCGCAACCGCGGGTTGGGCAGCTCCACTTGTTTTTCTCGGTGCGAACGTTCTCGGCTTCTTCTTGGGTGTTGGTGTTCTTCAAAGTGAAGGTCACCTTGCCGGCTGCATCGGTAACGCCGCTGACGGCGCCTTCGTGCCCAGCGGTCTTAGCTGCGTCGAGTGGCGAACCATCGGCCTTCAACCAGTTCGAACGCTTTTCGGGCACGGTCTGGTTGATGTTTAGCCAAACCGTGGTGCCAGCAGGAACCGGCGTGACGCCATCGAACTCGGTGACCACGTAGGTCAACGAGCTAGTTGCACCTGCGGTGAACCACTTTAGGTAGGCAGGTGAGCCGGCGATGTTGTACCAGGCCGAAACATCGGTGGTATCTAGGGTTAGGTCTTTTTGCTCGGCAATCAAGCGGATGTTGCGTGAGGTGTCAACCGCGCCCGCCTTTTTGTAATAAGAAAGGTCGACGATGTCGATGATCTGCTTGGTTTCGGTGTCAAAGATCTTTGGGGCGACCTGAGAATAGAGCGAGTTGGCAGGCATTTTGCTGCGGTCGGTAGGAATTGCGTCGCCCTCAGAGCCGAGGTTGTTGTTCTTGAGCACAAAGGTGACCTTGCCCTCGCCGTTGGTCATTCCGTCGATGATCATGCCAGGGTCGGCAACGGTGGTCTTGTCACCAACCTGCATTTTGGCGTTCGACAGAGACCACTGCTTGTTTACGGCCAACTTGATGGCGTGGTTGGCAATCGGGTTGCCGTCTTGGTCGGTGGCCAGGTAGGTCAGGCTGGTGGTTGAACCTGCCTCAACTGGGTAGCGGTAGTAGCGAAGACCGTCTTTGTAGTAGTCCTTGGTGACCCAATCGGCGGCGTCTTTCGCGCCATCCCAAGCGTTGCTCGCGGTAATTACCGGCGAGACCAAGCGAATGGTAGCCATGGTCGGCTCGGCGGCGGCGGCTGGTGACACGGCGATGCCGATACCGGCTAGGGCCATGGCGAAAACTGCCAGTGCTGCGAACATTCTCTTCATTTTGGGTTTCCTCTTCAGTTGGTTCTCTGAAATCAAATTCGGGTTACGGAACGGTGATGGTTACGGTCTTCGAAACCGTGCCGCCCTTGATAACCAATTTGTGGCTACCCTTGGCAAGCTTGATGGTGTTCGACGCCTTAGCGCTCGATGGCTTGTAGGTGTATTTCTTCTTGCCATCGGTGACGGTTACGGTCTTGCCCTTGAGGTTAAGGCTGGTGAACTTGGCAGCGCCCTTTGCGGCAACTACCTCGATCGACGCGGTGCCCCAATTGAGCACGGATGTCGCTACCGAAACGCCAGCGGCAATCTTGAACTCAGCGTTAGCAGCGTCTGCGAACTGGGTGCCGGCGGTGTCGACCACGGTTGCGGTTAGGGTTTGAGCTCCGGCTGCGGTTGCGCTAGCCGGAACGGTGACCAGGCCGGCCGCGTTCGAGGTGACGCGCACGGTTGGGGTCGCGATCGAGCCGTTACCGGTCGAGGTGACGTCTAGGTCGACTCCGGCGATGCCGTTGCCGAACCGGTCGGTCACCTTGAACTGAACGTTGGCTGCGGTCGACGGAACGCCGATTTGCCCGTTAGCCACGGCGACGACTGCGCGAGCATCCGCTTTGCCACTCGAGACGCACTCCATCTCGTGAGTCTTCTTGGTGGTGCCGGTGTAGATGGTAAAGATGGTGCTGCCCGGCTTGGTGCAGGCGAATACGAGTCGCTGTGGGTAGGTGTAGCCGAAGGTGAGGCTGCTTTCCATCTGCGAAACGTCTGCGAAGGTTGCAGCTGCCTTGCTGTTGGTTACCAGACCGATGCGGCCGCCGTTCGAGGCAACCACCTTGACGTCTGGCGCATAGAGCACGTTCGGAATCGAGTTCTTTAGGTAGGTGATGGTGAGGTTCACCACGTTGGTGTCACCGAGACCTAGGCCCTTGGTGTCTAGCGCGAGTGGCGGGTTGACTGCCATCTCCGGGGTGCCAGCACCGACCACGACGTTGCCACCAGCGTCGGCGGTGATGCCGCCACGGCTGACGATGTTCAACTTAGAGGCGGTTGCCTTGATGTTGATGTCGGTGACGATCTGAGGCCAGAACATGTCGGCCGATTCGTCAAGCTCGTTAGAGGTTGGCCAAAGGTTGAACGACACAAAGCCGCGCTGCTTCTCTTTGGTGTCAGAGTTCACCGAGGTGAACGCCCCAACTTCTTTTACGTTGTTCTTGTTTGGCAGGCTGAACGAAACGTTGCCGTTAGCGTCGGTTAGCTTTGTGCCTTTGAACGAGCCCCACTTGCAAATTTTGCAGTTCGGGTCGGCTGGAAGGGTGATCGACTTGCCAACCAGCGGAGTGCCCCAAATGTCGGTAACACTGTATTTCACATAGATGGTCGAGCCGGCTTTATAGGACTTGACGAACACCTGTGCATACTCAGGCAGCCAGTCGCGCTTGAACACCGACCACGCCCAGGTCTTTTCGTCTAGGTCGCTGTCAACACACTCGTGAGGGTTGATGCCACAGACCGACTGCGGGCCGGTCCAGGTTCCGCGAAGCTTGATGATCGGGTAGAAGCCAGGCTCTTGCCAGAGCAGAACCATGTTTCCTACGGTTGGGTCTTCTTCGGCGGTGCCGGCGCGAAGACCAACGTATAGGTTGTCTTCGGCCTGTGCCGGGTTGGTCAGGGTCAAGGTGATTGAAGCGTTGCCTTGAGCGTCGGTTAGGGCGATGTTGTCGTCGCCCGCGATCGAGTCGGTGAACTCGATGTCGCCGCCCGGCAAGAACTGAACCGACTTATTAGCGTTGGATGCTCCGCCGACGTAGCGCACGGTAACCGACTGGCGGTCGGTGCGCACCCACGCGGTGCTGTGCTGTGAATCGCTCTGCGTCTGCAGCACAGAGTTCACGTCGAACTCGCGACGGTATTTTTCGAACACGCCGTCTTCTTGCAACACTCGCAAGTTAGTCCAGCTGAGGCCGCTGACCCAGGTCACGGCAGCCGAGGCTGGAGTGGTGGCGACCAGGCCAACGAGCAGGAGTGATGAAGCAGCAATGGCTGCGGCGATGCGGCGAATGACTGTGCGCACGGGCATCCTTTCGGAAGTGTCCAACAAGAAAAATCTCGGCAACGCGCGCACACGCGTTTGTAGAAAGTATAAGTTGTTAAGCCTTTTCGTGAAAGCGGTTTCGCGCAATCGTTATCGCTTATTTATTACGAGTTTCGTGTGAGCCCGACGCTGGTTTTTGGGCACGACAAGAGCAGTTTCGCTCTGGCGCCTAGGTGGTTTCGCGAATAACCAGCTCGCTCTTGAGGATGCGCGGCTGAACTTCTTCGCCACGCAACTGCGCGATCATCAATTCGGCGGCAGCCTCACCGAGAGCCACGATGTCTTGACGCACGCTGGTTAGTGCTGGTCGCGCGGTTTGGGCAACCACCGAGTCGTCGAAGCCGATGATTTTGATGTCTTCAGGAACCCGCAGGCCGGCTTCTTCGATGGCAGCCATGGCAC
This sequence comes from Actinomycetota bacterium, assembly GCA_009703845.1. Taxonomy (GTDB): domain Bacteria; phylum Actinomycetota; class Actinomycetes; order Actinomycetales; family Microbacteriaceae; genus Rhodoluna. The sequence goes on along the minus strand of WLFI01000027.1, from coordinate 1,388 downwards.
CAACGGCCATCAGGTCGTTCGATGCGAAAACGCCGTCGATTCCTTCAGCCTTTTCAAGCAGGCGGGCCATGGCGGCGCGGCCGCTTTCCATTGACCAGTCACCTGAGGCGATTAGCTTTTTCGATGGCACGTGGCCAGATTCGCGGTAGGCCTGGTTGTAGCCGTCGAGGCGAGCGGCACCCGCGGTGGTGTCGATGTCACCCGTGATGATGCCTACTTGCCTGCATCCGCGTGAAAAAAGGTGTTTGGTCGCCGCGTGCGCGCCGCCAAACGAGTCGGTGTCGACGAAAGGAAAGTCGCTACGCGAGTGCGGAGTACCGGTGATCACGATCGGCAGATTCTGCTTGCGCAGGCGCTTAATCAGCGCATCCTTGTGAAGTTGGAAGAAGATCGCGCCATCGACCTCGCCACCCATTAGGTAGTGGGCAACGGGGCCATCGACCGATTCGAGCGGGGTAACCATGAGCAGGGTTTGCAGTTCGTTCTCCATAAGAACGCGGCTGATACCCGAGGTAACGGTGGCCCAGAAAGGGTCGGCGAAGATCGAGAGGTCGTCGTCGATCACCACGGCGATGAGTCCGGTTCGTCCAGATGCTAGGGCAGAAGCCGCGCGGTGTTTTTTGTAGCCAAGCTTTTTGACGGCCGCGTTGACTGCCTTGGTGCGATCGGGGTGAACGTTTTCGTCACCGTTGAGCACGCGCGAAACGGTTGCCTCAGAGACTCCAGCAGTTTTGGCGATTTCGGCATAAGTCGCTCTAGGAGCGCTCTTTGATGCCATCGTCTTTACCTTGCCTTATTGGTTGTAGCTGTGGGTGCTTGAATTAGCGCCCGACCGAAGCGAGCACCGCTCCGTTACTAGCAATAATAGCGGCGTATGCCTTGGCGCTGTCTTTCGGTGTGCGCACCTGGGTATCAAAGTCGACGTGAACAAGTCCGAAACGCTTGGCATAACCTTCGGCCCACTCGAAGTTGTCCATGAACGACCAACCGAAGTACGAGCGAATCTTTGAGCCATCTTCAGCAGCGCGGATGACCGCTGCAATGTGATCGCGAATGTACTCGACTCGACGCTCGTCGTGAACTTCACCATCGGCGTCGATACCCTCTGGGTAGGCGGCACCGTTTTCGGTGATTGATACCTCTTTGAACTCGGGCCAGTCGCGCTCGATGCGCATGAGTAGGTCGTAGAGACCATCTGGTGTAATCGGCCAGCCCATGTCTGTGGTCGGCTCAGGAACTTGACCGCTAGCGCGCAGCGGGAACGGGAACGGACCGCCGTCTTCGGCAGGCTTGTCGCTCTCGGCAGGGTTCGACAGGAACGAGTCTGAGTAATAGTTGATGCCCAAGAATTCGCTGTCGATCTTTGCGATATCCATGTCACCGTCTTT
>WLFI01000026.1 GCA_009703845.1 Actinomycetota bacterium | reverse complement strand
GTCGTCGGCGAGGCCAGAGTTGAATGGCTTGATGTCATCCCAAATAGGTAGCCATTTGTCTTGAATAGCGACGATGTCGTATTCGTTTTCAGACGTGTTTTGCTCTTGCATTTGCTCGCTTTTTCGTGTGATACCAGCCTAGAAATGGCGTGGTTACTAGGTTACCAGCCAAGGGTCTTCGGCACCGAGAGCAAGCAGCAGCGCCTTGGCCTTCAGCTTGGTCTCTTCGAGCTCGGCTTCGGGCACCGAGTCGATGGTGATACCGCCACCGACACCGATCGTGGCTCGGCCGTTTTCGAAAACAATGGTTCGAATGGTCATTCCGAGTTCTGCCGCGCCATTGCTCGCGATGAATCCCACAGCCCCGCTGTAGACCCCACGAGGCCCAGCTTCGAGCTCACCAATAATCTCGATGGCGCGCAACTTTGGGGCGCCGGTCATCGAGCCACCCGGAAAGGCCGATTCAACGGCATCAAACACGGATGCTTCGGGCAAAAGCTTGCCGACCACGGTGCTAACCAGCTGATGCACGGTCGCGTATGTTTCAATCTCGAACAACTTGGGTACGTCAACCGAACCGACTTCACAAACCCGACCGAGGTCGTTTCTCATCAGGTCGACAATCATCAGGTTCTCGGCGCGCTCTTTCTGATCGGCACGCAGGTCGAGCGCGATAGCTCGATCTTCGGCATCGTTCGCAGCTCGCGGCCTGGTGCCTTTGATCGGCTTGGTTGAAACCGTGCCGCCGACGTGGGCGAGCAAAAACTGTTCGGGTGACGCGCAAACTACCGACCTCGAACCCAGTCGCAAGAACGCCGCGTAAGGAGCAGGGTTGTGTTCCCTGAGTCGCAGATAGGTGAGCAGCGGGTCGAGTGTGGTCTCAATCGAAATCTGGTTGGTCAAACAAAGTTGATAAACATCGCCGAGGCCAATGAAGTGCTGAGCCCGCTCGATTAGAGAAAGGTAGCTGTCGGCCGAATGCCTGAGCGCACTGTTGGTCGAGCGACCACCGGCGTGACGAAGTCGATAAGAAGCCTGCTCTCCGCCAACTAAAGCCAAACGCAACAGAGCAGCGTTCAGAAAGTGATCGAACTCAGCGTCGTCGTCGAAAGCTCCAATGAAGTGGATGTGCCGACGATCGTGATCGAACACCAAGGCTCGGTCAACGAGCATCCACGCATCTTGATCACTTTCGTAGCCGAGCACGCCAACCAAGCCGGGGCGAAAATCAAACGGAAGCGAAGCTTGATCTTCAAACTCCAAGCCGCTCAAAACTGCTGCAAGTTCGTTTCTGGCCAAGTCGGTGTGCAGCTCTGAGGCGCCGCCGATGACCGAAAAGCGATTGTCGAGGTTGAATTCGCGATCTAACCAAAAGGCGTTTGAGTCGCCGCCGTGAAGCGCTATGAACACATCTGAGGGATGCACCCATCCCTCTAGCAAGTGCGTATAGAGCTTCATCGTTCCTCAACTTGACCCTGGTGAATTTTGCGACCGCCAACAACTTATAGATTAGACACTAAGCGCGAAACGGGAGGTGACCGATGCAACTGGATGCTGATTTCTACTGCTATCGAAACGGTCAACTCGTCTTGATCGAAACCGACGACAACCCCGATGTCAGCTTGGCCGCCGCCGACTCCTGGTTGGTTGACGAAGGCCGAGTTAGAAGCCTTGCCGACCACGAAGCTCGATTCAGAAAAGCGATCGATGAAGTCGCCCCAGATCACGCCTACCTGCTAGATGACTTTCTAGAGCAGGTTCGAAAGGTGTTGCCCCGCACCGGTCGCTGGTTTCCTCGAATCGAGTATCACCTTGACGACAACACCGACAGTCACCTTAGGCTCAGGCTTCGAAGCGCCCCTGAAACAACGCCAACCGTAAGGCTCTGGAGCCTTGACGAACCAGACCCGAGAGTCAGCCCGACGATCAAAGGTCCAGACCTAAGCCTTGGGCAACAACTACGTCGCCGTGCCAACCTTCACGGGGCCGAAGAGGCTGTCTTGCTGACTTCCGAAGGCTTCATCAGCGAGTGCGCGCTCTCGGCACTGGTTTGGTGGCGCGGAGACGTACTTTGCGCCCCTGGCGATGAGGTGCCGTGGCTTGAGTCAATCACCAGAAACGAAGTTTTTGCTCTCGCGAGCCAAGCCGGCTATGCCACGCAAACCGAATTGGCAAAACCGGGCGACCTGGACGGGTTAGAGATTTGGGTGCTGAGCTCTTTGCAGGGCATCCGAGTGGTTACCGGCTGGGATGCTCTACCGAGCGGCCCCGCAGCACCGGTGCATGCCGACACCTTTAGAAAGCGCCTGAGACTGCTCAGCGCGAGCATCGACTGATTCGGGAGTTTTTATGTGCGGACGTTTCGTAGTTGCCAGAACTGTTGGCGAACTGCTCACCATTTTTGAAGCCGACGAAATTGTTGGCGAGATGCCCGGCATTTCATACAACGTGGCCCCGACCCAGAACATTGCCATCTTGGTGGACCGCTCATTTGAGAAAGACGAAGCGGGTGCGCCGGTTGGCGAGCTCAACCGCGAGTTTCATGCCGCTAGGTGGGGTCTGGTTCCGCGCTGGGCAAAGGCAATCGACGGGGCTCCCCTGATCAACGGTCGCATCGAGACGATTCTCGAGAAGCCGTCTTTCAAAGAATCGGTGGTGCGCCGGCGCTGCGTGATTCCTGCTTCGGGTTACTACGAATGGCAGGTGCTTGCCGATGGCTCAAAGCAGCCTTTTTACATTCACGCGGGCGACGACGGGGTTTTTGCTCTCGCCGGGCTATACGAGTGGTGGCTCGACCCGTCTAAGGCGGCCAATGACCCTACCCGGTGGCTACTTTCGGCCACGACGCTAACCAAAGACAGCGCGCCTGAACTTTCGCACATTCACGACCGAAACCCGCTGTTGCTCACCCCTGAAACCTTCGAAGCATGGATCGACCCGCACATTGAAGGCGATCAAGACCTCTTGGATGCGATTGCCGCAGGTTCTGACGAAGTCGCCGCCGAGGCGCTCTTCCACAAGGTTTCAAGCGAGGTTGGCAAGGTTCGAGTAAACGAGCCAAGCCTGATTTCTGCACTTTAATCGCCCACCTTAGGCCGACACGCCGTAGTCAATTTGATATGTCCGAGGGGGTTCATACACTCTTGTTATTCGAACAGATTTTCGAATAGAAAGAGGTTTCAAAATGCTCAGGGTAGACGAGATCGTCACCGTAGCAGTCGACAAAAATGGTCAGCCGATTGGTTTTTCTTGGCGTAACGAGAGTTTTCTTGTTTCTGCTCCCCCGATTCGCTGGTTTGCTCGGCGTGAATGGTGGAACGAAGCGGCCAGGGTTCAGCGCGGCATCGGTGCCGGAGTGCTCGAAGTAGAAATGTGGCGACTCTTAGCTTCTGGTGTGACCAAAGCAAAGAGCCAGTTCGAACTGGTGCACAACACCTCAGACGGCATTTGGCGGCTGGTGCGAGTTTTCGAGTAGAACACCAAGAGGGGCTGATTGAGCGATCATGAGTGAATTTATTCACCTGCATGTGGCTTCAGCGTTTTCGGGGCACTACGGGGTAACGCGTCCTGAAATCATGGTCGAGGCCGCGGCTTCGAGAGGCGAGAGCGCACTGGCAATCACCGACCGCGATGGTCTTTACGGTGCGGTGAAGCACATCGGGGCGTGCCTCAAAATGGGCATCTCCCCCATAGCTGGCGTTGACCTTGAAGCGGTCGATGACGCGGGTCTATCGCTCGGCCGCGTGGTGGTGCTCGCTCACGGTCACGATGGCGGGTTGGGTTGGTCTGCGCTCTGCGCCATAGTCTCAACCGCTCACCAAAAAACGCGTAAGCAACAGAACCCGGCAATCAAGCGGAGCGAGCTTGCTCGATTAGCTGTGCGTGATGGAGTTGCCTTGGTCACCGTGTTAGTCGGTAACAACAGTGACGTGGGCGAAGCTGCCTTAGCCGGCGATCGCACCCTCACAGCCGAACGCCTCAAAAACTGGCGAAAAGCTTTCATCTCGACTCGGGCTCTTGTCGTAGAAATCACCAGTCACCTAACCGAACCGGGTTCACCGTTTTGCAACCTGCAGGCGAACCGATTGCTACAGCTGGCCGATTCGATGGGAATCCCCACGGTTCTCACCAACGCCGTTCGCTACCTCGAACCAGACGACGCCCTTACAGCCGATGTGCTCGACGCTGCTAGGCATCTCGAACCGCTCGGAATGTTTACACCGCAACCCAACGCCCAAGCCTGGCTCAAACCGGCCAGCAAAATGCGAGCGCTGGCAATCGAAATAACCCAAGATCAGGCACGCGCCAAGAGTCTGATCGAAACCACCATGACCCTGGCCGACCGCGCTCGCCTGAACCCGCAAAACGACTGTGGCTGGGGCAAGCCAAAGACTCCAGAGAAGAGCACCCTGGGAATCGACGGAAACCCATTCGAAGTGCTTTGGCAAAAGGCAAACAGTGCGATTGAGTGGCGCTATCCACGTGCATCCGACAATCAGCTCGCTTCAATTCGACACCGGCTCAGCCAAGAGTTGATCACGATCAACCGGCTCGGATTTGCCACCTACTTTCTGACCGTCGCCGATGTCACCCAAATGATTCGCGACATGAAGATACGAATTGCGGCGCGAGGTTCGGGCGCTGGATCGCTAACCAACTATCTGCTGGGCATTAGCGGTGTCGACCCGATAGAGCACGAGCTGCTTTTTGAGCGATTCTTGAGCACCGAGCGCAGCAGCCTGCCAGATATCGACATCGACGTTGAGTCGGCCAGGCGGCACGACATTTACCGAGAGATTTTCAAACGCTACGGCAGTAACAGAGTCACCCTGCTCTCGATGCAGAGCACCTACCGCGGCCGAGGTGCAATGCGAGACTCAGGGCTAGCTCTCGGCTTAGACGAAGACCAAATCGACGACATCGCCAAAAACATGTGGCGGTTTAGTGCAAGAACTTTCAGAAATGCTCTGGGAACCAAACCCGAACTAGCCGCGCTCGCCCAATCGGTCGAAAGCGACCGCCAAATGAACCTGCTGGTCGATATCACCGAGCGGCTCGATCGATTGCCTAGACATATCTCGATGCATCCGTGCGGTGTGATTCTGGGTGACGCAACGCTACTCAATCTGACCCCGGTAGAAACCAGCGGCATGGGGCTGCCGATGAGTCAGTTCGACAAAGACGACATGGACCCAATGGGCTTTCTGAAACTCGACGTTCTGGGTGTTCGCATGCAGAGCGCGATGGCCTATGCGGTTCGAGAACTCGAACGAGTGAAAGGAGAAAAACTCGAACTAGACGAGATACCCCGTGACGATGCAGAAACCTTCAAGCAGATTAGAACCACGAACACCCTGGGCATTTTTCAAATCGAAAGTCCTGGCCAACGCGAACTAACCGGCAAACATCAGCCCACCGAGTTCAACGACCTGACCATTCAAATCTCGCTGTTTCGCCCGGGCCCCATGAAGGGCAACATGATTGCGCCATACCTAGATGGTCGGCACGGGTTCGCTACTCCCGAATACCTGCACCCAGACCTCGAGCCCATTCTTCGAGAGACATATGGAGTGGTGATTTTTCACGAACACGTGCTGCGCATCTTCAACGTGATGACCGGATGCGGTTTGGCCAAGGCCGATGAGTTCAGAAGAAACCTCGAAAACCCTAGGCTAGCGCCACAGGTAGCAACGTTCTTCAAACAAAAGGCCAGAGAGAAGGGCTACACCCAAGAAACTATCGACAAGGTTTGGGCGACGCTCGAGGGTTTCGGCTCATTCGGCTTTTGCAAAGCCCACGGAGCAGCATTCGCGATGCCCACCTACCAAAGCGCCTGGCTCAAAACTCACTACCCCACCGAGTTCATGGCCGGGCTGTTCACCCACGACCCAGGAATGTATCCGCGACGTTTGCTACTCGCCGAAGCCAGGCGTTTGGGTGTTCGCCTGCTTCCGCTCGATGTGAATCAATCAACCGACGAATACCTGGTGCAACCGGCACCTCGGGTAACCACAGACCCGAATGAGCCTGCGTTTGGCATTCGAATGGCGCTGACCGAAATTCAGGGAGTGAGCGAGGCAGAGATAAAGCGTGTCATAGAGCATCAGCCCTACACCGATGTGGCCGATTTCTACCTGCGAGCCAAACCAAGCCGTCGAACCCTAGAGCGTTTAGCCACCATTGGCGCGCTAGACCAACTGGCCAACGTCGATAGCCACACCCGTGGCGACATTGTCATGAGAGTTCGAGAGCTCAACTCTGTGGTCAAGCGGCCAACCCTCGACCCGAACCAACCGATGCTCGATTTCACCGTCACCGAACGAATGCCAACCGGAAACGCCGAAATATCGACAGAAGATCGAGTGGCCGCCGAGTTAGCCATTCTCAAGATGGACATCTCGGGGCACATCCTCGATAAATACCGACCGATGCTAGATGCCATGGGAGTCACCCGATCAGACGAGTTGGTTCACCTGCGCAGCAAAACCGAGGTGTTGGTGGCCGGGGTGCGAGTCGCCACCCAAACTCCACCCATGCGCTCGGGCAAACGAGTGGTGTTCATCACCCTCGACGATGGGCACGGATGCTCTGACTCAACGTTCTTCGACGAAGCCCAGCAGCGCTGCGCTTCGACTCTCTTCAACACCAAGTTGCTGCTGATCTCGGCGAAGACCCGTCGAACCGGAGTTCGCGGGGTATCACTCATGGCAGAAAACGCGTGGGACCTCAAAGCACTCTGGGAAAACTGGCAATCGCAACAGCGAAGAAATGCCGTTGCCTAGTTGCCTAGTGGCTAAGTAGTTGGCTAAATAATGACTAAGTGTTATTTAGTAATGCCATACTAACAGAACGACCCTACACCCCGAATTCAGCCATTTCTCAGACAAGGGGTAGGGTTAGTCGCGGCGCAGAATCGAAAGTAGTCGAAGAATTTCGACGTAGAGCCAAATCAGAGTCACGGTGAGACCAAAGGCCGCACGCCACTCGTATTCGGCTGGTAGGCCCTTAGCAACGCCCTGCTTGATGTCTTCGAAGTCGAGGTTCAGGGTGAATGCGGCAAGACCGACACCAACAAGAGCGATCGCCCAGCCCCATTCGGTTCCATAAGCGTTCATCGAACCGCCGGTGAACATCGAGAAACCGAAGTTAACCAGAGCGAACAGACCATAGCCGATGAGCGATGCGAACATGATGCGGGTGAAGCGAGCATCCACTTTGATTAGGCCAAAGTAGTAGGCGGCAAACATTCCACCAGCGGTAACTAGGGTTGCCATCACTGCGGTGTAAACGATGCCTGGGTACATTTGCTCGAACAGGCTCGATAGACCACCCAAGAAAACGCCCTCAACAGCCGCATAAGCTACAACGCCAACCGGGTTGATCTTGCGGCTGAAGGTAAGCCAAAGGGCTAGACCAAAACCAACCAAAGCAGCTGGGAGCAGCAAAAGGATTTGGGTTTCAATCGGAGCGAAAAGCCAGGTTGCGCCAGCAGCAGCCAAAAGAACGATGAAGAGACCTGCGATTTTTACCGAGGTGCCTTCAAAGGTCATCTTGTTGCCACTGGTGATTTGCTCAAACTGAGCGTCAACGGCTTCTTGGTTTACGGTTGGTGCCTTAAGCACGCGGTTGAATACTGGGTTGTGTGAGTTACTCATAGTTTTCAGTCTAGGCAAGAACCTGAAAAATGGCTGAGAACACGAGCCCGACTCGATAACGCAAAAAGTGCTAGCGAGCGTTCGCCAAAAACTCCGAAAGCACGGCCTCGGTTGCAGAACAACCCGAACGTGTAACGCCTTCGTTCATGAAGTCGATTAGCTGGTCGAGAGTGCGCACACCGCCAGAAGACTTGACCTTCATGCGGTCCCCCACGTTCGCCTTCATGAGACGCACGTTTTCGATGGTGGCGCCTTCGCTTGCGAATCCGGTCGAGGTTTTCACATAGTCGGCGCGTGCCTTTTCGGAAAGCTCGCAAGCCTTGACAATCAACTCTGGGGTGAGCAACGCGGTTTCGAAAATCACCTTGATGCTGGCGGTTTCGAGTTGACCCTTAGCCGCCAAAACAACCGCGCGGATGTCCTCCTCAACCAACTGGTAATCACCCGAGATCAACGCCGAAACGTTGAGCACCATGTCAAGTTCGGTAGCGCCGT
>WLFI01000025.1 GCA_009703845.1 Actinomycetota bacterium | reverse complement strand
GGCGCTCAAGACATTTCGGCCCACGACGCAGGTGCTTACACCGGAGAGGTCTCTGGCCAGGCCCTCAAAAAGCTTGCCGTTGACTACGTGCTAATCGGTCACAGCGAAAGACGCCAGTATCACAATGAAACCGACGATGCGGTTCAGGCAAAGGTGGCGGCCGCGTTTAGACACAACCTTGTGCCAGTAATCTGTGTCGGTGAAACCCTTGAAGAGCTTGAGGCCGAAGGTGCTGCCGCTGTGCCAGTTCGACAAACCCTTGCAGCACTTGCTGGTCATGCCGCTCTGGGTGATTTCGTGATTGCCTACGAGCCGGTATGGGCAATTGGCACTGGTCAGATCGCAACACCAGAGCAAGCCGCTTCGGTTGCAAAAAAGATTCGCGATGCCATTGCTGCTGAATTTTCAGAGGACGTGGCAAGCAAGACCCGCATTCTTTATGGTGGATCGGTAAAGGCAGCAAATGTGGCTGGCTTCTTGAGAAGCCCCGAAGTTGATGGTGTTCTAGTTGGTGGAGCGAGTCTAGACGCCGCCGAGTTCAGCGGCATCGCACGTTTCCAGAAGCATCTAGATTTATAATCGTCTAGTCTGAAAAAGTTAGGAAGACATGAACGGAATCAACATCGCACTGCAGGTGCTATTAGGCATCATCAGCCTTTTGCTGACGCTGCTAATCCTGTTGCACAAAGGTCGCGGTGGCGGGCTCTCTGACATGTTCGGTGGTGGAGTAACAACCACGATGCAGACCTCAGGTGTAGCCGAGCGAAACCTCAACCGAATCACCATCATTCTTGGCGTTGTGTGGGTGGCCATCATCATCACCCTTGGTCTGTTCCAGCGCTTCAACCTGGTCTAAACGCATGAGCACCACAGGCGGTTCTGCAATTCGAGGATCACGCGTCGGATCGGGCCCTATGGGCGAGCGTGACAGAGGGTACAAGGCCGAACGTTTCACAATCAGCTACTACTGCTTTAGTGGCCACGTCAATGAACTTGCTTATGCAGCAACAGTCGAGCCCGAAGAAATCCCGGTTGAAATTGATTGCCCGAACTGCGGTCTACCGGCTGGAACAGATAAAGACAATCCACCGCAAATCGCTAAGCACGAGCCATACAAGACTCATTTGGCTTATGTAAAAGAGCGTAGAACTGAAGAAGAGGCAAAGGAGCTTCTCGAAGAAGCGATAGTCTCAATCAGATCTCGACGCGAAGCAGCTTCAGAAAAATAAAGCTAACAGCCCCAAGTTTTAACGCCGGCGGTCTGGTCTACAAACCAGACCGTTCGTGCTTTGCCTGCAACTCTTCCAACGGGCAAACTCTCTGGGTCGTCACCAAACGCAACCGAAACCGCGTCGGCCTTATCGGCTCCTGCAACCGTAAACCAAACCTCAGCCGCGGCATTTATAACCGCATAGTTGAGGCTAAGGCGCATCGGTGGTGGTTTTGGTGAATCCTCGACCGCAACCACTACCAATTCGGACGAGTGCTCGTGGCCGGGAAACAAACTGGCGATGTGGCCATCTGGGCCCATGCCCAGCAGGAGAAGATCGAACTCGGGGTATGCCGCATCCGCGCTTGAAAAGCGGGCCAGTTCTCGCTCAAAGAGTTCACTAGCGGCTTGAAGATCTAGCCCCTGGTCTGAGGCGGGAAACTCGTGGATGTTCGACTCTGGCACAGCGGAGCGGCTAAGCCAGGCGCTTCTGGCCTGAACCGCGTTTCGATCTTCCGAAGTTTTTTCAACGAATCTTTCATCACCCCACCAGACGTGAACTCGAGACCAGTCGACCGAACCGTCGTCGAGTCTTGCCAAACTCGCCAAACTTGCAATGCCTACGGTGCCACCTGTAACTACGAAGTGGGCTTGCGGTTTGACCTGTAAAACCGAGGCCAGTTTTTCGAGCACTGCGACAGCAACAGCATCTGCCACCGCAGCGCCATCTGGTAGGCGATTGACTATTGGTCGGTTCACTTCTTTTTCTTTGCCGCCGGTTTGGTTTTCGAAATAGTTGGCTTCGGCGTCTTGGCCGAGAATGCCTTGGTGATGACTTTGCCGAATAGGTCGTCAGGATCAAGTCGACGCATGTCCTCGCTCAGGCAATCGCGCAAACCGCGACGTGGAAGAGAAATCTCTCTGGTCGGCTGAGTCGGCTGAATTAGGGTCGCGACATCGGGCACTCTTCTAACGATCTCAATGTTGCCCGATTTTCTAATCAGCTTGACACCGCGAATGCCGCTAACCGCCTTGCCGCGTGTGGTGCGAATGAGAGAAACCTTGACCTTCAACTGCAATTCGAGCCAGGCCGCCAAGAGGTCGGTGCTGGGGGAGTCGACTGCACCAGTAACTTCAATTGCGGTAATTGCGTCATAGGGTGGCTGGTCGAGAATGGCTGCCAGTTGGGCACGCCAGAGCGTCAAACGAGTCCACGCAAAGTCGCTGTCTCCGGGTGCATAGGTTTTTGCAAGATGCACGAGGTAGCCGTGAGGGTCTTTTTGACTCGCTGCGTCAGTAATTCTGCGAGTTGCAATTTGACCGATTGGCGATGTCGAAGCCTTATCAGGTGCCTCATTTGGCCACCAGGCTACGACAGGCGCATCTGGCAGTAGCAGGCCGGTTACGAGCCCCTGTGGGTCGCTAGCCGCTTCTCCGTGCGCCCTGAGAACGATTACTTCTGATGCGCCGGCGTCTCCACCGACTCGAATCTGTGCATCCAAGCGTGCCGACTTCTTTGAAGCTCCCTTGTCGTCGGCAAGAACCAAGATTCGACAAGGATGCTCGCGCGAGGCGTCGTTCGCGGCTTGAATGGCAGTCTCAATGCCCTTGAAGTCGGTAGAGATGATCAGTGTTAGCACGCGACCGAGCGCAACAGCGCCACCCTGCTCGCGAATCTGAACAAGCGATTTCGAGACCTTCGAGACGGTTGTGTTGGGTAGGTCGACGATCACGGAATCCTCCAAGCACGGCCATCCTGGGCCATCATTTGATCTGCAGAAGCAGGTCCCCAAGAGCCTGGGCGGTACTGCTCTGGCTTGCCCTTTTTGGCCCAATACTCTTCAATCGGGTCGAGAATCTTCCACGACAGCTCGACCTCTTCGTGGCGTGGGAACAGCGGTGGATCACCGAGTAGAACGTCGAGAATCAAACGCTCGTAGGCCTCTGGGCTAGCTTCGGTGAAAGCGTGTCCATAACCAAAGTCCATCGTTACGTCGCGAACCTGCATGCCGACTCCGGGAACCTTTGAACCAAAGCGAATCGTTACACCCTCATCGGGCTGAACGCGAATAACCAGAGCGTTCTGGCCAAGCTGAGAGGTCTGACTCGCCTCAAACAATTGTTGCGGAGCACGCTTGAAGACAATGGCGATTTCGGTCACGCGGCGCCCGAGGCGCTTGCCGGCACGCAGATAAAACGGCACACCTGCCCAGCGGCGAGTGTCGATGTCGAGACGCATGGCTGCATAGGTTTCGGTGACCGATTTCGGGTTCATGCCCTCTTCGCTCAAGAATCCGGTGACCTTTTCGCCGCCCTGCCAACCGCCGGCGTATTGACCTCGCGCGGTGTACTTTCCTAGGTCTTTCGGAAGTCTTACAGCCGACAAAACCTTTTCTTTCTCGGCGCGCAAATCTGACGCGTCAAAGGAAACGGGCTCTTCCATCGCCGTAAGCGCGAGAAGCTGTAGCAAGTGGTTCTGAATAACGTCTCGGGCTGCACCGATTCCGTCGTAATAGCCCGCACGACCACCCACACCAATGTCTTCGGCCATGGTTATCTGAACGTGGTCGATGTAGTTTGAGTTCCAAATCGGTTCAAAAAGTTGGTTGGCAAAACGCAAAGCGAGAATGTTCTGCACGGTCTCTTTGCCGAGATAGTGGTCGATGCGGAACACGGAGTCAGGCGGGAAGACCGACTCAACAACTGCATTCAGTTCGCGGGCAGTCTTTAGGTCACTACCGAATGGCTTCTCGATGACAACTCGGCGAAACTGGTCTTCTTTGGGCGCCGCTAAACCCGAACGGCTCAGCTGCTGACAAACCAGAGGGAATGCCTTAGGTGGAATCGACAGGTAGAAAGCGTGGTTTCCGTTGGTTCCACGTTCACGGTCGAGTTCGGCAATCGTTTCTTTTAGGCGATCGAAAGCATCGTCATCATCAAACTCACCTTGCACAAATCGAATACCGCGAGACAGTTGCTGCCAAACTTCTTCGCTGAACGGCGTCCTGGCGTGGTCACGAACCGAGTCGTGCACGACTTTGGCGAAGTCCTGATCTTCCCATTCACGACGGGCAAAACCAACCAACGCAAAGCCGGGTGGAAGCAGGCCGCGGTTGGCAAGGTCATAAACGGCGGGCATGAGCTTCTTGCGGCTCAAGTCACCGGTGACTCCGAAAATGATTAGACCGCTGGGCCCGGCAATGCGGTTAAGCCTGCGATCTTCAGGATCGCGAAGCGGGTTGATACCCGGACCGAGTTTCACTGGCAATTGAAATAGCTCCTTAGCCGATGGCGTTTCGAATAGCACTCAAACCGCTGCTGACGTCTCTAAGCGTAAGAGTTAATACTGGGCGACCAAGTGCAGCCAACACGGCCGCGTCTCCAGCAGCCTGTGATGCGATGAGTTCACCGAATGTGAAATCACGACCTGGCACAGCGATGTCGGCTTCGGTGCCCGAAGTGATTTGCAGGTAAACGCCCTGACGCGGGCCGCCCTTGTGATACTGGCCGGTCGAGTGCAAGAAGCGAGGAGCCCAACCGAAGGTGGTTGGTCGTCCCGATGCGGCAGCCAAAGCTTCACGCAGTGCCGCGGCCTCTGGAGCGCTGGTGCGATCTAGGTAAGCGTGAACCGATACGTAGCCGTCAGCATCCAAGTTAGCCAAAAGCGCACGGATGGCCGAGCCCAAGGTGTCGCTCTCGCCGAGGTTCAACGACTGCGCGCGTACCTCAACATTGTTTGCCTCGAAGGCCGGAGAAGTGGCCTCGGCGCGCTGTTCGAGCATGCCTCGAGCAGCAATCTTTGCCGACTCGACGTCTGGCTGGTCGAATGGGTTGATGCCAATCAATCGGCTGGCCACCACGGTGGCATACTCCCAGAGTAAAAACTGAGCTCCGAGTGCACCAGATACGGCAACCTCGTCACCGGTTGCGGCGGTTGCCTCGGCGTAGATTTTCGCGACCAATAGGTCCGCGGGGGCAGAAGCTAGTTCTGAGCTGTCGGTAGCAAGAACCACAGGCAAGACGCCTAGGCCGAGCTTTCCGGTTGACTCAGCGATGAGCTGTTCAGCCCAGTCACCAAAACCAACAATGGGGGAGTCGACATCGACGAGCCCTAGCTTGTCTTTGAAACCAGTGGCGGTTGCGGTGCGAGCCATAGCAGCTCCCAAAACCAGTGCCGGGTTGTCTTGTGAGTCGCTCGAGAGTAGTTCTGAAACCGAGTTGGCGTCGTCTAGCAGTGCTTGAATGTCGGCACCGGCAAGACCAGAAGGCACAAGACCGAACGCGGTAAGAGCCGAGTATCGACCGCCAACGGTTGCGTCGGCGTTGAAGATTCGATAGCCATCAGCCTTAGCGGCTGCTTCCATCGGTGAACCAGGGTCGGTAACTATGACGATGCGGTCGGTCTTATCGATACCGGCATCATTGAAGGCCTTTTCGAAGATTCTCTTCTGTGAGTCGGTCTCAACGGTAGAGCCCGATTTAGACGACACGATGATCGCGGTACGCGAGATAGCGCCGTTCAGAGCATCTTGAATCTGGGCAGGATCGGTTGAGTCCAGAACGACTAGCGCCACACCTGCCGTTGCCGTGATTACCTCTGGGGCAAGTGAAGATCCACCCATACCGCAAAGCACGAAACGGTCAACACCCTTAGCGGCAAACTCGGCCCGAAGAGCGAGGATGCCCGAGACAAGGTTTTGTGAGTCAGTTGCCGAGGTAACCCAGCCCAGACGCTTTGAGGACTCGTCCTCGGCGTCTTTACCCCACAACGTGAAGTCTTTGGCCGCAATTCGGCTGGCAACACGGTCGGCAACCAGAGCCTCGATGTTCTGCTCGACGGCAGCTTTCGCGGCGCCCGAAACTGAAACGGAAACTGAAACTGACATTACTTGGCTGCCTCCAGCGCGTTCGAAACGCTTTCGACAAGTTCGTTCCAAGAAACGATGAACTTCTCGACACCCTCTTTTTCCAGCTTTTCAGTTGCTTCGTCATACGAAACGCCAACCGCGGTAACCGCAAGCAAAATCATGTTCGCCTCTTCGTACTTCGAGCGGATGCTGTCCTGTGGAACGACGCCGTGGTCGAAAACTGCCTCCATGGTCTTCTCAGGCATGGTGTTGACCAACTCAGGAGCGACCAATTCTGTCACGTAAAGCGTGTCTGAAAGGTTTGGGTCTTTGACGCCCGTCGAAGCCATTAGTGGTCGCTGCTTGTTTGCACCGGCCGCCGCTAGAGCGCTCCAACGAGCATTATCAAAGTCTTGTTCGTATACCTGGTAGGCAAGACGAGCATTGGCGAGGGCGGCCTTTGACTTGAGCGAAAGCGCATCCCCGGTGCCGACAACGGCGAGTCTTGAATCAATCTCGAGGTCGACGCGAGATACGAAGAAGCTGGCTACAGAGTGAATCTTGCTGAGATCGTGCCCGTTGGCCTTGGCCAATTCGATTCCTCGGATGTACGCCTCGATGACCTCGTGGTAGCGAGTTAGCGAGAAGATGAGGGTCACATTCACGCTAATTCCAGCACCGATCACCTGAGTGATTGCCGAAAGGCCAGGCTTAGTGGCCGGAATCTTGATCATTACGTTTTCACGGTTCACCTTGGCGAAGAGCTCGAGCGCCTGAGAGACAGTGCCCTCGGTGTCGTTGGCCAAACCTGGCTCAACTTCGATCGAAACTCGACCGTCAAAACCCTTTGAATCGCGGTAAACGCCGTCGAAAATGTCGCATGCTTCGGCGACGTCCTGGGTGGTGATTTCAAAAATAGCTTCGGTTGCCGAAGCTCCGCGCGCAGCAAGTTCTGCTACCTGATCGCCATAACCCTCGCCCTTAGACAGAGCGCCAGCAAAAATAGTTGGGTTGGTGGTGACACCAGAAACCGAGCGGCTCTCGATTAGCGCCGCGAGGGCACCCGAACGAATGCGGCTGCGCGAAAGGTCATCTAGCCAAATGCTTACGCCATTGGCTGCCAGTTGTGCGAGTGGACTGTTCATTTTCTTCTTTTCCTAAACCAATCAGACTTAAATCTTTGCGAGTGAGGTTTTTGCTGCCGAGACAACGTTTTCGACCGTCATGCCGAATTCGCGGAACAAGGTGGCGTAGTCTGCCGAGGCACCGAAGTGCTCAATCGAAACGCTCTCGCCGAACCCCCCGACGTACTTTGACCAACCGAGGCTCAAGCCGGCTTCGACCGATACGCGCGCCTTGACGGATGCTGGCAGCACCGATTCGCGGTACTCGGCGGACTGCTCGTCGAACCATTCCACACATGGAGCAGATACGACACGAGTTGCGATGCCGGCCGCTTCAAGTTCGAGACGAGCCGATACAGCCAGCTGAACCTCAGAACCCGTTGCGATCAAGATCACATCAGGCTTGCCGTTAGCGGCTTCAGCCAAGACGTAAGCGCCTTTTTCGGTGTGCTTGGCTGCGCCATAGACAACACCCGTGGCATCTGCATCCGAGCGGTTGAAAACCGGAAGGTTCTGACGGCTTAGAGCGATACCGGCTGGATTGTTTCGACGTTCAAGAATCGTCTTCCAGGCATATGAGGTTTCGTTGGCATCGGCTGGGCGCACCATGTCGAGGTTCGGAATTGCTCGTAGCGACGCAATCTGCTCAATCGGCTGGTGGGTCGGGCCATCCTCACCAAGAGCCACCGAGTCGTGAGTCCAAACGAAGATCGATGGAACACCCATGAGGGCGGCTAGACGCACAGCTGGGCGCATGTAGTCGCTGAAAATCAAGAAGGTTCCACCAAAGACACGGGTGTTTCCGTGAAGAGCGATTCCATTGAGAATCGAACCCATCGCGTGTTCGCGAATACCGAAGTGAAGCACTCGTCCGTACTTATTTCCTGACCACTCGTGGGTTGACCACTGCTCTGGCACAAATGACTTTGAACCATTGATAGTGGTGAGGTTGGATTCGGCTAGGTCGGCTGAGCCACCCCAAAGTTCAGGCATGACAGCAGCAATGGAGTTGATGACCTTGCCAGAGGCGGCGCGGGTAGCTAGTTCTGTACCTGCTTCAAAAACTGGCAGTGCGGCTTCAAGGCCGGCCGGAGTTTCTTTGCG
>WLFI01000024.1 GCA_009703845.1 Actinomycetota bacterium | reverse complement strand
TTTGCCAGCAAAATTAGGCCGATGGTGTCGCGCATTTCTGAAAGAACACCAACACGACCCTTTAGGGCTGGGTCCCAAAGGTCTTCTAGTGAAGCTGGGGCATCTTTGCCGGTTGCCTCTTTGAAAGCCTCTTTGTTGTAGGTGATTCCAGCCAAGATGCCCTGGTAAGGAACGGTGTAGTCACGCTCTGGGTCGAACGCAGCGCCCATGTAGGCAGGAGCGATGTTCTTTTTGTTCGGGATGTTCGCTGCATCCATCTTCTGAACGTAGCCGTTGTTTACCCAGCGAGCGGCCATCCACTCGGTTGGGCATGCTACGTCTGCACCGATGTCGGCACCTTGTGCCAGCTGGTCTTTGACCTTGCCGTAGTAGGTGTCGTTGTCTTCGATCTCGATCTTGTATTCGACAGCAATGCCGGTCTCTGAGGTGAACTTTTCGAGAGTTGGGTAAGTGACGGCCCCGTCGGTTTCAAGTTCATCCATGTAGAGCGACCAGTTGTGCCAGACCAGAGTTTTTTCGCTGTCTGAAACGTCGGTTGCTGGAGTCAGTTCAGTATCTGAACCACCCGGTGCACAGGCGGCCAAGGCCACTGCCGCGGCAGTTGCTCCGGCACCCGCAAGGGCTGCACGTCTAGTCATTTGGTGACGACGAGCCTGCTTAATCAGCTCGAGCATCATTGGGTCTTGCGGAAGTGGCTTAGTCACTGGCCGGCTCCTTAAACTAGTGGGCTGTCATAGCCCGACCAACAAGGGGTGCATGTCGCACAAAAAAATACTGCCACATAAACCTGAGCAACTGGACCATTTTTGAATAGTGGTACCCAAAATTTACTTATCGGCGGCGAGGCACCTGCCGCTCAATCACCCTCGTAGATAAAACGCTAGGCTGTAACTTGTGTGCGACGAAGGAGTCGCCCAAAGGAGAATCATGCGGGTATCAGTACCTAGCGAGATAAAGAACAACGAATTTAGAGTTGCCATCACCCCCGCCGGTGTTCACGAACTCACCACTGCCGGACACCAAGTTTCTGTTCAAGCGGGAGCAGGCAAAGGCTCTTCGATCAGCGATCAAGAGTACGAAAAAGCCGGAGCAACAATTACCCCCGATGCTGCTTCGACCTGGGCCGCGGGAGACTTGGTTCTTAAGGTCAAAGAGCCAATCGAACCCGAATATCAGTACCTGCGACCAGGGCTCGTGCTCTTCACCTACCTGCACCTTGCCGCTGATCTAGAGCTAACCGAGCAGTTAATCAAGAACCAAGTGACAGCCATCGCCTACGAGACAGTTCAGTTGCCGAACCGCCAACTGCCGCTGCTCGCTCCGATGAGCGAGGTTGCTGGTCGCCTTTCGGTTCTGGTCGGAGCCCAAACTCTGATGCGCCACAACGGTGGCAACGGAACTCTTCTGGGAGGCGTGCCAGGCACCCGCCCAGCCAAGGTTGTTGTTCTCGGTGGTGGCGTAGCCGGAACCAACGCGATTGCCATGGCCGTTGGCCTTGGTGCAGAAGTAACGGTTCTTGACACCAACATCTCGAGACTTCGTGAGCTCGACCACCACTACGCAGGGCGACTTCGCACCATCGTGAGCAACACGTTTGAAATCGAGCGAGCGGTTACCGACGCTGACTTGGTTATCGGCTCGGTTCTCATTCCTGGAGCAAAGGCACCGAAATTGGTAACCAACAACCACGTCAAGGCAATGCGCCCCGGCTCAGTGTTGGTTGACATCGCTATCGATCAGGGCGGATGCTTCGCCGACTCGCACGCCACCACTCATGCTGAACCTACATACAAGGTTCACGACACCGTCTTCTATTGCGTCGCAAACATGCCTGGCGCGGTGCCTCACACCTCTACCTACGCCCTAACCAATGCCACCTTGCCCTACGCAAAGGCACTGGCTGGCAAGGGCTGGATGTCAGCCTGCCAAGCCGATGCTTCATTGGCGCTCGGTCTAAACACTCACGGCGGACTATTGGTGAACGAACCCGTTGGTGCAGCTCACGGAATCTCAAGCGTTTCGCTCGAGAGCGTGCTCGCCTAGGTTTCAAACCAGCCCAACGGCGAAATTGAATTCACGGTCGGGCGTTTGGTGCTGAATTAGTCGTGCCGCAATCAGCGGATGCTGACCGCTTATCAGAGGCAACGCCTTTCCGCCCAGCTGAACAAGCTCAACCTGGTCGACTCCGGCGAGCGCTACCCGCAACCGAAGGTTGAGCAGAAGATCTCTCGGCACGCCCGACAGGCCCTGGTTAGCAAGCACAAGATGCACGCCAAGCGATCGACCACGGGCGGCAACCGACGTCAGGGCAACGCTGGCGGCTTGGTCGCGAATCACTTCAGCAAGTTCATCCACGATTATCAGCACCTTAGGTTTCGATAGCGTTGGGCTGCGTTCACGATGTTGCAAAAGGGTGTGCAGCCCGGCCCAGAAAGTCGACCGGTCACCCTCGAGATCAGACAAACTCGCCACTAGCCACGGCTCGATACCCAAGCCATCAAGCAGCCCTCCCCCTTTGAAATCGACCAGCATGAGCTTCAGTTCGGTTGGCAGGTAGCGGTTGGTGAGTGACTTGGTGAGGATGCGCAAGAGCTGGCTCTTGCCAGAGCCAGTTGGCCCAACCACGAAAACGTGCGGCGCAACGGCGAGATCGATTTCGAGAGCAGCACCTTGCGCTTCACCAAGCAAGGCACAGAGCTCGCCGGGCACGGATGCTCGAAACCCGCGACCGAGAAGACGAGGCAGCACGACCTGCAAGCTCTGTTCGCGATGGCGTTCGGCAACCAGCGACCTTGCCGAGGCGCGCAGCTTTGGCGAGAGCATCCAGCGCCATCTGGTCAACGGCTTATCAAAATAGAGAATTTTTTTGCCGACAATGGCGAAGGGGCTAACTGTAGTGCCAGTTTCGCTGACACTCGGCCGACGAACCCTAGACACCACCACCGCAATGAGTGCCGAACCGAACGACATTAGGGCGAGCTGCCACATGCCGGTCGAGAAACCCAGGTAGAGGCCAAGTACTAGAGAGGGGAGCATCCAGATTGCGGCCATGAAAAAAGTTTGAGGCCCCGAGCAACGCCCGGAGCCTCTAACTCTTGAAACTGTGTAGAACTAGTCGCCGATGTAGTGCATGACGTGCTTGACGCGGGTGTAATCCTCGAAGCCATACATCGAGAGGTCTTTTCCGTAACCCGAGTGCTTGAAACCACCGTGAGGCATTTCAGCAACCAGTGGAATGTGGTCGTTGATCCACACGCAACCAAAGTTGAGCCCCTTAGCGAAGCGCATGGCGCGGGTGTGGTTTGAAGTCCAAACCGAAGATGCCAGGCCGTAGTTCACGTCGTTGGCCCAGGTCATTGCCTCGTCGTCGCTGGTGAATGACTGAACGGTGACCACAGGGCCAAAGATTTCGCTCTGAATGTGCTCGTCTTTTTGCTTGAGTCCCGTGAGAACGGTTGCCTCGTGGAAGTAACCGGCACCGGCAATGGCGTTTCCGCCAACCGCGATGCTCGCGTGGTCTGGCAAGCGCTCGATGAAGCCCTTGACTCGCTCTAGTTGGCCAGCGTTGTTGACCGGGCCGAAGAGAATGTCGTCACGGTGTGGTGCGCCGGTAAGCGCATCCGTCTTGACCTTGGCGACTAACTTGGCCACGAACTCGTCGTGAACATCGCGGTGAACCAAAATTCGGGTTGCCGCGGTGCAGTCTTGACCGGCGTTGAAGAATCCGGCGACCACGAGGGTCTCGGCAGCGCGGTCTAGGTCGGCGTCGGCAAAGATGATGACCGGCGCCTTGCCACCGAGCTCTAGGTGAACGCGCTTTAGATCAGAAGCGGCACTCTTGGCAACCTCCATACCGGCGCGAACAGAACCGGTGATGGCAACCATTTGTGGGGTCGGATGCTCGACCAGCGCACGGCCGGTGTCGCGGTCACCCGTCACAACGTTGAACACGCCCTTAGGCAAGAACTCCTGAGCGATCTCGGCAAGCAGCAGGGTCGAAGCCGGGGTGGTGTCAGACGGCTTGAGCACGATGGTGTTGCCTGCTGCAAGCGCAGGGGCGAACTTCCAGGTGGCCATGTTTAGTGGGTAGTTCCAAGGAGTCACCTGACCGATCACGCCGATTGGTTCACGACGAATCGAAGAGGTGTGCGAGGTTGAGTATTCGGCGGTGGCGCGACCCTCGAGGTTTCGAGCTGCACCGGCGAAGAACCGAATCTGGTCAACCGAAACGAGCACCTCGTAGTCGACTAGGGTCGGGCGAGGCTTTCCGGTGTTCTGGCTTTCTACATCAGCCATCTCTTCGGCGCGAGCTTCGAGTGCGTCGGCGATGCGAAAGAGTGCGAGCTGGCGATCTTTGGGGGTCATGTTGCCCCAGACATCAAAGGCCTTGTCGGCTACCTTGTAGGCGGCGTCAATGTCAGCCGCGTTTGATTTTGGTGAGGTTGCATAGACCTCGCCGGTTGATGGGTCGATGATGTCGAGGGTTTCACCAGATGAAGCCGAAACCTTCTCACCGTTGACGAAGTTTTTTAGTTCTTGAACCGACATGCGATTACTCCTCTTTGAGTTGTTGCCGACCATTCGCACTCAAACGAAATCGGTGGTTTTAGCCTAATAGAATCCTCGGCTAGAAGCATCCTAGTAATGAATTCGTAGCAAAATCGGCTCAAATAGTCACAAATTAGTTGCGAAATGCAAAAAATCGAACCAAATCGAAGATAAAACTCAAAAACACTGGCAGAATCGAAAGCATGACAAAGACGCCTCGCACCAAAGCGGTGCACCTGGATGACACGGCCAAGGCCATCGTTCAGCAACTGCAAATCGACGGGCGTCGTTCATATTCAGAAATCGGTAAAGCCGTTGGGCTAAGCGAAGCCGCCGTTCGTCAACGCGTGCAGAAGCTAACCGACTCGGGAGTGCTACAGGTCGTTGCAGTAACCGACCCGCTTCAGATGGGCTTCAACCGTCAGGCGATGATCGGCATTCGAACCAGCGGAGACTCGCGCGCGTTGGTCGAAATGCTCACCGAGATGCGCGAGGTTGACTACGTGGTTTTGACCGCGGGAAGTTTTGACATTTTGGTTGAAGTGGTTTGTGAGGACGATGACGAACTCATTGAACTGCTGCATTCAAAAATCCGGACGCTGCCCGGAGTAGTAGAGACAGAGACATTTGTCTATCTCAAACTGCACAAGCAGCTCTACAACTGGGGAACGCGATGATGCGCCTCCAGCCAAACAAAACAATGTAAAGAGTGATATTTCATGGCAATCCAGGAAAGCAGAGGAAGCAAGCTGGGCAAGAGCCTCAAAAAGGTTCTGGGTCGTAAGACCCCAGCGGCGCCGGCCAAAGCCAGCACTGAACGCCCAACCCCAATTCAAGACGCCCGCAAGGCCGGACTTGAGCCAACCATCAAGATGCTTGAGCACGCTGCGAGACAAAACGTCTTTATGCACTTCACGCGTCACAGCCAGTTTGATTCGGGACCCATCCCGATCATCACCAGGGCCGAGGGTCACCACTTTTGGGACCAAAACGGCAAGAAGTACTTCGATGGCATCTCATCGCTGTTTTCGGTCAACATCGGCCACGGACGCGAGCGTCTAGCCGAAGCTGCCGCCAAGCAGATGAAGCAACTCGATTACTTCCCGATCTGGTCGAACCTACACGCTCCGGCCATCGAGCTCTCAGAACGCGTGCTTTCATACGCGCCAAAGTCGCTCAGTCGGGTGTTTTTCACCACCGGAGGCGGCGAGGCTAACGAAACTGCCTGGAAGCTGGCAAAGCAGTACTTCAAGATGACCGGCAAGCCGATGAAGCACAAGATGATTTCGCGCATGACTGCCTACCACGGCACCTCGCACGGAGCTCTTTCGCTGACCGGTATCGCCTCAATGAAGAAGCAGTTTGAGCCACTGGTGCCAAGCACGTTCCGCGTGCCGAACACCAACTGGTACCGCGCTCAAGACGACTTCGCCACCGAAGAAGAATTCGCCATGTGGGCGGCAAACCGAGTCGAAGAAATGATTCTGTTTGAAGACCCAGACACCGTTGCGGCCTTCATTCTCGAGCCGGTTCAAAACTCGGGCGGATGCTTTACCGCACCTAAGTCTTACTTCAAACGCATTCGCGAGATTTGCGACAAGTACGACGTGCTGCTGATCGCCGACGAAACCATCGACGGTTTTGGCCGAATCGGAACCATGTTTGCCTCAGAGCTCTATGAGTTCGAGCCAGACATGTTGGTTTGTGCCAAGGGAATCACCTCGGCCTACCAGCCACTAGGTGCGTTGCTTCTCAGTGAGAAATTGTTTGAGCCTTTCAAGAAGGGCACGGCGATCTTCCCGCACGGATACACGTTTGCCGGGCATCCGGTTGCTTGTGCGGTTGCACTCGAGAACCTGAACATTTTCGAAGAGGAAGATCTGGTCGGCAACGTGCGTCGCAACGCGCCTGCATTTAGATCGACTCTCGAGAAGTTGAAGGACCTGCCGATTGTTGGCGACGTTCGAGGCGAGGGCTATTTCTATGCGATCGAGTTGGTAAAAGACAAGACCACTCGCGAAACCTTCAACGATGCTGAATCTGAGAAGCTGCTTCGCGGGTTCCTGTCGACCGACCTATACAACGCCGGCCTCTACTGTCGCTCTGACGACCGTGGCGACCCCGTTGTTCAGTTGGCACCACCGCTAACCATTGGTCAAACAGAGTTTGACTACCTCGAGCAAACCCTGCGTTCTTCGCTTTCGAAGGCCTGGGATTTGTTCTAGAAACTGTTGTTTAGATTTACGAAAGCCCCGAGTGAGCAGTTGTCTCGGGGCTTTCTTTTGCGCCAAATGACGACTTATCAACATCTTGGCGGATGCTGCGCTCTTGCTCAGCGCCCAGCGGTAGCCTAGGCAAATGAAGATTCCGCAGTTTGATTCGAGCGCGTCCTTTGACAGCCCCGTCGGCAACATCAATGTCTATGCGCGTGGTGAGCGCGTGGTGTTTCTCAACATGGGCGAAGCACCGTGCGAGGCTGCCGGCCGCGCAAAGGTGCTGGGCGTCGCCAAGAAACAACTAACCGACTACTTCAAGGGCAAAAGCAAGGTGCTCGACTTTGCGGTCGAACTGAATGGAACAAAGTTTCAAGAGGCCGTATGGCAGCAAATCGCGGCCTTGGGTTGGGGGCAAACGGCCAGCTATGCCGACATTGCCAAGGCAATCGGCAACCCTAAGGCTGTGCGCGCTGTCGGCGGAGCGGTTGGGGCTAACCCCGTTCCACTAGTTGTCGGTTGTCACCGTGTGATGGGCGCTTCTGGGCAGATCACCGGCTACTCGGGTGGCGATGGCATTCCTACAAAGAAGTGGTTGCTGGCACACGAGTCGATCGACTATCGCGACTAATGACCGTTCGCGTTCACGCTGACGGTTTGGCTCGATGCGGATGGCTAAATGACGACGAACTCTACGTCAGCTACCACGACAATGAGTGGGGCACCCCACTTGCTGGCGACCAGGCGATGTTCGAGCGTTTATCACTCGAAGGCTTTCAGGCTGGGCTCTCCTGGCTCACCATCCTGAAGCGACGCGAAGGTTTTCGCGAGGCATTTCACAGCTTTGATATTCAGCGGGTTTCGGCGATGAACGAAGCCGACGTCGAGCGATTGCTTACGTTCGAGGGCATTATTCGACACCGCGGCAAGATCGAGGCAACCATTCGCAATGCGCGCCTGGCACTTGAGCTTGAGGGTGGGCTTGAAAAGTTCATCCTCGCTTTCAAACCAGCGGATGACCGACGCGGCCTAACTCAAAGCCCCGAGTCTGCCGCCCTGAGTAAGGCTCTGCGCAAACTGGGTTTTGGGTTCGTTGGCCCAACGACTATGCACGCATTGATGCAGGCCACCGGAATGATTGCCGACCACTCCCCCGGCTGTTACTTGGCCAGCGCCGACTAACTGAGAGCGGTTCACGCCGATGTCACATTGAGTGAGCAATCGACATAACCTATTCAGGAGCAGTGCGACCGACGAACGCTCGGCATTTGAAGAAAGCGAAGTGACATGAACGAAGAACAGTTCGTCGCTACCTTTCGCCAACACCTGCCGGCAGTTTCAAAATTCTTGGTCCGACGCGTTGCTCGTGATGAGGTTGACGACCTTGCCAGCGAGATTTTTGAGATTGCTTGGCGCAAGCGAAGCAGCTTCACGCAAGGTTCTGAGCTTGCCTGGCTCTATCGAATCGGCGGCTATGTGATCGCCAATCACCGTCGCAAAGAAACAAAACGCGGTGCCTGGTTGCCGCTTCTCGACACCGACGCGTCGGCGCCATCTGCTGAGTCGCTCGGAATCGCCAACGTTTCGATCGCGCAGGCTTGGGAGGCGCTGAAACCTGCCGAACG
>WLFI01000023.1 GCA_009703845.1 Actinomycetota bacterium | reverse complement strand
GGCATGGCTCGAGTCTTTCTCGCCGAAGATTTGCGACTGAAACGGCAGGTTGCAGTCAAGGTCATTCACCCACACCTGGCCGATGACGAAGGCTTCATCGCCCAGTTTCGCCAAGAGGCAATCTTGGCCGCGAACCTCAGCCACCCCAATCTCGTAAACGTGTTTGACCAGGGTAGCGACTCTGGCAGCGCCTATCTGGTCATGGAATATGTCGCAGGGCAAACCCTTCGTGAAGTCATTCGAGAGTTTGGCCCGCTTTCGCCAAAACGCACGCTGGGAGTTCTCGAGTCTGTATTGGCCGGCTTATCTGCGGCTCACACCGGCGGTATCTTGCACCGCGACATCAAGCCAGAGAACGTTCTTCTTGCAGACGATGGTCGAATCAAGCTGAGCGACTTTGGCCTAGCTCGCCCAATCTCGGCGCACACCGAGACCGATTCGGTGATTGGCACCGCAGCCTACCTTTCTCCTGAACTTGCTTCGAGAGGCTTAGCGGATGCTCGCTCCGATGTTTACGCGGTCGGCATTTTGGGCTTCGAGCTGCTCACTGGAAAGCAACCTTTCACGGGTGATGTCGCGGCTGCTGTCGCTGCTCAACACCTAACCTCGAGCGTTCCGGCTCCGAGCACTGTCGTGCCCGGACTTCCAGAGGCGATTGATGAATTGGTGCTCTGGGCCACCGAACGCGATGCCGAACTTAGGCCGGCCAACGCGGGCGAACTCTTGGAGTTCGTGCGAAAGGTGGCCGCAGAACTTCGGGGTGAAGCATCCGCTTCGAAAACTAGCTCAGACAGTCGCACCGAAATGATTAGCCCACGGGTCGAAGACCAAAGTCAAACCTTGGTTCTCGATTCGAATGCAACCCAACTGCTTGGCAATTCAGATGACGACCAACTCACGCAGGTTATTGCCTCGGGCAATCAAATCGTGACCGACGAACCAGAGCTGCCTTTCAGTGGTTTCAACGGCGGCAAGTTTTGGCGCTGGGTTGTCTCGACACTTCTAGTTTTCGCACTCGCGGCAGGGTTGGGCTGGTGGTTTGGAGCTGGGCCGGGTGCACTTCGATCACTACCCGCACTAAAGGGTCGCACCGTTGCTGCTGCGCAGGGCACATTAACCAACCTTGGCCTGAACGTCGTTGTGATGAACGAGTATTCGGCCGATGTCGCCCAGGGATTGGTTACTCGCACAGAGCCGAACAGTGGTTCGCTGGTCGCTGCGGGCACCGAATTGAAGATTTATGTTTCACTCGGCCCAGAACTGAAGGTGGTTCCGGTTCTGACCGGCCTCAACGTTGCCGAGGCAACAATCGAGATAACCAAAGCCGGTTTTAGTTTTGGCGGGGCTGACGCTTGGTTCAACGCCGCGCCAGCCGGTCAGGTGTTTGACTACCTTGGCAGCGACAAGCAGAAACTGCCCCTGGGTAGTGAAATCACCATCAACGTGTCACTCGGGCCGCTGCCATTGGTTGAAAATCTTTCACAGGATGTCGCGGTCTCACTTCTGACCACCGCGGGGCTGACCGTGGCAGAGGTGAAGGCAGAATACTCAGACAGCGTGCCGGCAGGTAACGTCATTTCGATGACCCCTCAAACCGAACCGCTGGGCGAATCGGGCTCGGTTTCACTGACCGTGTCAAAGGGCAGCGACAAGGTCGTCGTTCCGAAAGTGGTTGGTGAAACCATTGCGGCCGCAAAGTCAGCACTTGAGGCCTTGGGACTTCGCGTAACTGTTGACACCAATCAGCTGAGTTCACGCTGGGGCATCGCAAAGGTCAAAGGTGCTTCGGTCAAGGCCGGAACCACGCTTCGCCGGGGCGATGCGGTGACGATTATTTCTCGCTAAGACTTAGCGGTTACCCAACGCTTCGGCAACCAAAAACGCCAGCTCAAGCGACTGTGAGTGGTTGAGTCTCGGGTCGCAAAGCGATTCGTAACGCTCAGCGAGAGTTGCCTCATCGATGTGCTCAGAACCACCCAGGCACTCGGCAACGTCGTCACCGGTCAACTCAACGTGGATTCCACCGGGCACGGTTCCCAAGGCGCGGTGCACTTCGAAGAAACCGCGAACTTCGTCCATCACATCGTCGAAGCGACGTGATTTGTAGCCATTCTTGGTCGTTATTCCGTTGCCGTGCATCGGGTCGGTGATCCACAGTGGAGTCGCACCAGAATCACGAACAGCCTCGACAAGCTTTGGCAGCTCTTCGCGGATCTTTGGAGCACCCATGCGGCTGATGAAGGTCAAACGGCCTGGCTCGCGGTTCGGGTCGAGCTTGTCGATCAAGTCGAGAACGTCAGAGGTTGAAGTGGTCGGGCCAAGCTTCACGCCAATTGGGTTGCGAACGCGAGACATGAAATCTACGTGTGCGCCGTCTAGCTGACGGGTGCGCTCCCCGATCCAAATGAAGTGACCGGATGTGTCGTAAGGGGTTCCGGTTCTTGAATCGATTCGAGTCATTGGGCGTTCGTAGTCGAACAGCAATGCTTCGTGGCTCACGTAAAACTCGGTGGTGCGCAGCGCATCAAAGTCTGCTCCGCAGGCTGCCATGAACTTGATGGCGCGATCGATCTCTTTCGCAAGCGATTCGTAACGCGCATTTGCCGGGTTGTCGGTGAAACCGCGGTTCCACTCGTGCACAGAACGAAGGTCTGCAAAACCACCCTGAGTAAATGCGCGAATCAAGTTCAGCGTTGAGGCAGAGGTGTTGTATGCCTTGAGAAGTCGCTCAGGATTCGCTGTTCTCGACTCGAGCGTGAAGTCATAGCCGTTGACCGCGTCGCCGCGGTAAGCAGGCAGCGTGACATCCTCGCGGGTTTCGTCATTTGACGAACGCGGCTTGGCAAATTGGCCAGCCATGCGACCCATCTTGATCACCGGCAATGAAGCACCGTAGGTGAGAACAACTGCCATTTGCAGCAATGTCTTCACTCGGTTTCTGATTCGATCTGCTGTGGCATCAGAGAATGTCTCGGCGCAGTCGCCGCCCTGAAGCAAGAACGCCTTACCCTGAGCAGCTGACGCTAGACGCTCACGAAGAATATCAACCTCACCGGCAAAGACCAGCGGCGGTAGCTTGGCCAGCTCGGCTCGCACGCGAACCAAGTCAACCTGGTCGGGCCAAGTCGGTTGCTGGGCAGCCGGCAGATTTACATAGTTGTCTAGGCCCGCGAGTACCGCTGGGTCTGCTGCAACTACTGGTTCGTTCATTCTGCTGTCCTTGGTGTTGATGGTTTTGGCTTTTTCATCGACGTTGCATAAACATCGACATACTCTTGACCGCTCAGTTTCATGAGCTCGTACATGATTTCGTCGGTGATCGCTCGAAGAACGATTCGGTCGCCCTCCATGCCGTCAAACCTTGAGAAATCGAGTGGTTCGCCAACGATGATGCCGATGCGACGAACTCGCGGCAGGCGCTTGCCGATCGGCTGCACCTTCTCGGTGTCGATCATGGCTACGGGCAAAATTGGCACTTTGGCTTCTAGGACCATGCGGGCAATACCGGTGCGTCCACGATAGAGGCGACCATCCGGGCTTCTGGTTCCCTCAGGGTAGATGCCGAGAACTTGGCCCTGAGCCAAAACCTTGAGCCCCGTGTTTAGTGACGCCTCGGATGCTTTGCCGCCGCTTCGGTCAATTGGAAGTTGTCCGGTTGCCTTGAAGAACCATCGGGTTAGAGCACCTTTGATGCCCTTTCCGGTGAAGTACTCGGACTTGGCCAAGAAAACAACCGGCCTGCGCGACTGCAGCGGAAGAAAAATTGAATCGCTAAATGACAGGTGGTTGCTGGCTAGGATGACCGGGCCCGATGCCGGAATGTTCTGCATGCCGCGCACCCAAGGTCGAAAAATCAGGCGCAGCAGCGGGCCAAGTATGAGACTCTTCAAAATGAAGTACGCCACTTGCTCTCCCGCTTTTTTCTTCGAGCCAACACGGTTGGCTGAAGTTCAAGTTTACTGCTTAGCCAACTCGAGTCTGGCTAGATCAGCGGCACCCACCACACCTGCATCATTCACAAACTCTGCGGTCACAATCTTTAGATGCGGTCTAAAGTTTGCCGCTGGTAGATGCTTTAGGTATGACTCTCGAATCGGGTCTAGAAGCAAATCACCAGCGGCACTGACTCCCCCACCGATTACGACAATTTCGGGATCAAGAACCGAGCATAGGGTGGCAATCGCCTGACCCAGCGATTCTCCGAGTTCACTAAGCAGCTCGACCGCGCCCGGGTCGCGTTCGACTAAGGCTTGATAAACCTGAGCTCCGGTCAGTTCGCCGTTCTCGTCTTGCAGTTGCGCGAGCCTAGAGGCCTTTGGGCCTGAACTGGCGACCAGTTCTTTAGCGGCTCGAAGTAAGGCCGTGCCCGAACCGTAAGCTTCAATGCATCCTTGCTGACCGCAGCCGCATAAGCGCCCGCCGGGAATCAGCGACATGTGGCCGAGTTCTGCGGCCAAGCCGAAACCACCGCGAAGCAATTGGCTGTCGACAACGACAGCACCACCAACACCGGTGCCGATGGTCAACATCACCATGTGTTTGAAACCGCGCCCCGCGCCGAATCGAAACTCCGCCCATCCGGCTGCGTTCGCATCGTTATCGATGAAAACCGGCGCCGAGATTTTGGCCTGAAGCTTTTCTTTGAATGGCTCATTGCGCCACGACAGGTTTGGTGCATAAACGATTTTTGCGCGATCGGCGTCTACGAATCCGGCTGCGGCAACTCCAACTCCGTCAACTTGAACCCCCTCAGCCAGTTCATTGACCAAGCCCACAACTGCCTCGGCTATCGCGTTTGCGTCGTGTGCGGGGGTAGGCACTCGCGAGTCGCGAATGATTGAGCCATCGGCTGCAACCAGGGCACCGGCAATTTTTGTGCCACCGATATCAATGCCAATCGCGTACATGAAGTCCTTTTGCCCGAAGCCGAAATAATGCTCTGTGTAAGTTTAGTCAAGTGGCTGAAATGAACTCGGCAGTTTTGCTCTTGTTCATAGTGACTATTAGCGATTTCACGCTTAGGATTTTTCTAAACCTAAAAGGAGCGGCATGCAACAGTACGAGATTCCACGTCACATTACTTCCGATGCTTCTGACAACATCACCGACCTTTTAGTTGAGCGTGTAAAGAAGACGCCTAATCTTCCTCTCTATGCAGTTCAAAATGACGCTGGAGAATGGGTCCCGGTCACAGCCATTGAGTTTGAAACTCAGGTGAAGGCGTTGGCCAAGGGCTTGATTTCGGCTGGCATCCAACCGGGTCAGGCCGTTGCAATCATGTCTCGCACTCGTTTTGAGTGGAGCCTTGTCGATTTCGCTATTTGGTATGCCGGCGCTGTGTCAGTGCCAATCTATGAAACGTCTGCTCCTGCTCAAATGGAATGGATTCTTTCGAACTCAGACTCGGTAGCAATTTTCATCGAAAATGCCGAGCACTTGAAGCGCTACGAAGAGATCAAGAACAACACCCCACTGGTGCGAACCGTGTGGCGCTTTGATCAGAAAGACATCGAAAACCTAAGTGCGCTGGGCAAGGATGTTTCTGACGAACAACTCGAAGCAAGACGTCGCTCGGCAAAACTAGCTGATCTCGCTACCCTGATCTACACCTCAGGAACCACCGGCAAACCAAAGGGTTGCGAGCTAACCCACGAGGGTTTCGTAGAACTTTCACGCAACGCCCAGGTCGAGCTTCCAGAAGTTCTTTGGGAAGGCACTTCGACTCTGCTCTTCTTGCCAATGGCTCACGTTTTCGCCCGTTTCATCGCTGTGATTGCCATTCACTCGGGTGTCAAGGTCGGCCACCAGCCAGACGCCAAGAATGTAGCTCCGGCAATGGCCAGCTTCCACCCAAACTTCTTGCTGGCCGTACCTCGCGTTTTCGAAAAGGTCTACAACAGCGCTGAGCAAAAGGCAGAAGCGGGCGGCAAGGGCAAGATTTTCCGCGCAGCAGCAGACACTGCAGTTGCCTGGTCTATTGCCGACGAAGCCGGTAAGGTTCCTCTTGCGCTCGCACTCAAGCACAAGGTTTTCGACGCTTTGGTTTACAAAAAGCTCCGTGCAGCTATGGGTGGCGAAGTCAAATACGCGGTCTCGGGCGGCGCTCCACTAGGCACTCGTCTTGGCCACTTCTACCGCGCCATTGGCCTTACCGTTCTTGAAGGCTACGGATTGACCGAAACCACCGCGCCCGCAACCATCGGTCGACCATCCAAGGTGAAAATTGGCAAGGTTGGCTATGCGCTGCCGGGCACCAAAGTCGCCATCGCCGAAGACGGCGAGATACTTTTGGGCGGTTACAACATCATGCGCGGCTACTGGAGAAACCCTGAAGCAACCGCCGACGCCATTCGCAACGGTTGGTTCCACTCTGGTGACATTGGCGAACTAGACAGCGACGGCTTCTTGAGCATTACCGGTCGCAAGAAAGAACTATTGGTTACCGCGGGCGGAAAGAATGTTGCTCCGGCCCCTCTTGAAGATCCACTGCGCGCCAACCCGCTTATCGGCCAAGCCGTGGTTATCGGAGACCAGAAGCCATTCATTGCAGCTTTGATTTCGCTGGATGCCGAGATGCTGCCAATCTGGCTAGGCAATAACGGCGGAGACAAGTCGATGTCGGTTTCAGAAGCCGCAAAGACAGATCTAGTGCGCAATGAGATTCAGCGTGCGGTAGACGAAGTGAACCGTTCGGTTTCTAAGGCCGAGTCGATTCGCAAGTTTGTGATCATTGAAACCGAACTAACCGAAGAGTCAGGTCACCTAACTCCTTCGCTGAAGATCAAGCGAAACCAGGTTATGAGCGACTTCTCACCGGTGGTAGACGAAATCTACGGTTCGGGTCCTTCAACGGTTGAGGCTGCCGTCAACGGCTAATTGAAAGTTAGCTAAAGGCGACTAACCCTTCAAGAACCAATCGGTTTCACGAAGTTTCTTCATGGCGTCACGGCGTTCGTCGAGTTCTAGTCGATCTAGGTAAACGTTTCCGTCTAAGTGGTCACATTCGTGTTGCATCGCCTGCGCCAACAGCCCCTCGGCCGAAATAGTGATGCTTGACCCATCGAGAAGCTGCCCTCGAACCACGACTTTTTCATATCGAGGCGTTGGGTGCCAGAGCCCAGGCACAGACAGGCATCCTTCGTCGGTCGGGTTGAGCTCTCCGAATGTTTCGATGATCTCAGGGTTGATCAGATAGCCGAGTTCGCCGTGAACGTTGTAACTGAACGCACGTAGCGAAACGCCAATCTGTGGTGCGGCAACTCCGGCTCTGCCGGGCAACTGGGTGGTTTCTAGCAAGTCATCAATCAACGCGGATGCTGCGGCGAAATCGGTGATGCGATCGCAAACAGTCTTCAGAACCGGGTCGCCGAAAAGGCGAATCTCACGAACAGCCAAGGCCCTAAGCGTTGTCGCGCAGTGCGTCGACGACTAGTGCTGCAAGCTCGCGGGCAGCTTCTTGAGTGCCCTTCTGTAGCTCGCTGAACTTGATAACCGAGCCGGCGGCAAGTGATGGGTCGTAAGGAATGCGAACTACTTCGCGAACGCGTGTTCTGAAGTGCTGTTCGATCTCGTCGAGCTTTACCAACTGAGTGGCCTGAGTCGCAGTGTTCAGGGCCACAATAGAGTTTCGAACCAGGTTGCCATAACCGTTAGCTTCGAGCCAGGTGAGGGTTTCAGAAGCTAGACGTGCCTCATCAACCGAGCCACCAGAAACAATGACCAGCCCGCTGGCACGCTGAAGAGTTGGGCGCATCACCGAGTGCACGATACCGGTACCGCAGTCGGTTAGAACGATCGAGTAGTAACGCGCGGCCATGTCGGCGACCACGTTGTAGTCACCTTCGTCAAAGGCTTCAGAGAGCATTGGGTCTGAGTCTGAGGCCAGCACGTCTAGGCGTGTGACGTCGCGCGAAACCATGGTCGAGAAATCGGTGAATCCGTCTACCGCAGAGGCGCGGTTAACCACGTCGCGAACGGTGAATCGAGTCGACTTGCTTACACGTTCGGCTAGTGTGCCACGGTCTGGGTTTGCATCAATTGCAATAACGCGGTCTTCGCGTGCCATCGATAGCGCCATTCCAAGAAGCGTGGTGACCGTGGTCTTGCCCACTCCGCCCTTGCGAGTTAGAACTGGAACAAACTTTGCTCCACCTTCTAGGGCCATGCCGATGCGAGCATCAATTGCCTTGCGTTCGCGAACCTTGCGCGAGTCCCCAAGGTTGATGGTTTTCAGCGAAAGAAAGTAAAGGAAGCGTCTGAAGCCAGAGGTTGGTGCGACGCGGTTTTTTGAAGTGGTGTCAATCAGTCGGTCAGCAGTCAGCATCGCTGCTGGCTCAGGCTGGTCGAATGATTCGCCGCGAAGGCTGTCGCGACGAGAGTAGTTGGTGCGTCGAGTCAGAGGCTGCTCTGCTGGCGCTTCTACGACTACGCGTGGTTCTTCACGAATGATTTCGACGCTGGCGGTTGCGGGAGT
>WLFI01000022.1 GCA_009703845.1 Actinomycetota bacterium | reverse complement strand
TCGCTGAGCGCTACTCAGGCAAAGGTGGCCCAGTTGCCGCTCGGTGCGAAGGCAGTTGTTTATGGCAGCCCCGGTAGCGGCAAGACCACCGCACTCAAGGCGCTCTATCTCGCCAAGGTTGCGCAAGACAACCCTGAACGCGTTGAAACCCACGAGGTTTTGGCAATCGCAGCATCGCGAGAGGCGGCCAACCTGCTGCGCGATGAACTGGCTCTGGCTTATCAGGGGGCAACCTCGGGGCCGATGGCCCGAAGCCTCTCATCGTTCGCGTTTCAGGTTCTGCGACACCAAGCGCTGGCTCGCGGCACAAAAGCCCCAGAGCTAATCAGCGGTGCCGAACAAGACCTTATTCTCAAGCAAATTCTTGAATCAGCCGGTGAGCTCAACCTTGATTGGCCAAAGCAAATCAACGCACAGGTCATGTCGCTACGCGGGTTTCGAGCCGAGCTTCGCGACCTAATCACCGTTTGCCTCGAATACCGACTGACTCCCGAAGAGCTGCGAACCTTGGCGCACTCGGCCAACAAGCCAGAGTGGCTTGCAGTTTCTGCGCTCTATGCCCAATACCTTGAACGGTTGCGTGAACCCGCTTTCGAAAACCGTCACGATGCCTCCACCCTTTTGGCGGTTGCTGCAGAGTTGCTCGAGTCAGGCGAAGGCTTCACCGAAGAAGTTGCCGCAGTAAAGCTCGTTCTGATCGACGATGCTCAAGAACTAACCCCCGGCGCTCGCCGATTCATTCGTGCCTTAGTTTCTCGCGGTGCCGGATTGGTTTTGTTTGGTGACCCAGACACCGCCACGCTTGGTTTTAGAGCGGCCGATGCCCGATCGATGACCACACTCATGCAAGAAGTTGGCGCGCAGCCAGAACAATTCGTTCTGCTCTCTGAGCACCAACCTCGAACGGCTGGAATCGCTCGAGTGCTCGGCAACTTGAGCGCCGAGTTGCCATCTGAGCAGGGCGGTTTGCAGCGTCGTGACTATGTCTCGGCTCGAGAACTTATCGAAACCGACGAATCGCTCGAGCGTCACGTTTTCAATACTTCTCAAGCCGAAACAGCATGGATGGCGCGTCGCCTGCGCGAGCTTTATCTTGACGAGAAGGTCGATTGGTCTGAGATCGCGATTGTGGCTCGATCGAGAGCAATTCTTGAAAACCTTGAAGCAGCGTTGGCAGCCGAATCGGTTCCAGTGTCTATTCGCCTTAGCCGAAGCGCACTTCGCGATGAGTTTGCCTCTCGCGCCCTACTCGATCTAGCTGAGTTGGCGGTTAGCCAAGAAAACCTAACCGTCGAAGATGCCAAGCGACTTCTAGCCTCACCGTTCTGTGGCATCGACTCACTTATGTTGCGCAGGTTGCGCCGGTCACTACGCCGCGCAGAAATCGAGGCTGGCGGCGATCGCACAACAGACGAGCTATTGCTCGAGTTGTTCGTCGCCCCTGGCACCGCCGCCACTGTGAACACTCACGAAGCCAAGTTGGTTAGTCGCTTTGCGCTCAAGTTCGCTGAGGCGCGCAAACTGGTAACCGATAAAGCCAACGTTGAAGAGCTGTTTTGGCACTTCTGGCAGGGCAGTGCGCCCGCGAACCAGTGGCCAGAACAATCTCTTGCTCTCGACGACGTCGGTGCGCAACTCGGACGCAACCTTGATGCCATCGTTGCCCTGTTCGGTGCGGCAAACCGTTTCGTCGAGCGTTATCCAGAAGCCGAAGCATCCACTTTCATTGACCAGCAACTGCAAACCGACCTACCCGAAGACACCCTGACCTTCAACGATCGTGACGACAGCAGGGTTTCGCTGCTAACGCCGGCCGGTCTTATCGCAAAGCGCTTCAAAGTCGTCTTCGTGGCAGGGTTGCAAGATGGCGTTTGGCCAAACCTCAAGCCAAGATCATCGCTGCTCGGTGCAACAGCCTTGGCACAGTTTGCCTCGGGGCGCACCGAAACGGTTGAAGCCGTTGCCAAGAACGAACTGCCCGACGAACTGCGCATGTTGCACAAGGCAGTTGGCGCTGCCAGCGAGCGTTTGGTGGTCACGGCCGTCGAATCTGAAGACGCTCAAGTTTCAACTTTCATGAGGTCGATGTTCGGAGTCATTCCAGACCCCGAAGATTTCGCCAAACCTCAATACACTCTGCGCGGAATGGTCGGATCGTTGCGTCGTCGACTCACCGAGAGCACCGACCCGATCGAGCGAATGGCTTGCGCCCTTGGCTTGGCTCGCCTCGCTGTTGAAGAAACACCTGGGGCGAATCCGGCCAACTGGTATGGACTATTGCCAATCTCAACCGACGAACCTCTAACCAATCTTGACGAAACCGACGCTGAGGTTTACATCAAACCTTCACAGCTCGAGTCATTCATCTCTTGCCCGCTGCACTGGTTCATGAACGAACACGGTGCCACCGACAGCAGCTTTGAGGCGAGCCTCGGAACCCTGATTCACTCGGTAGCCGAGCACGAAGAGGGAAAATCAGAAACCGAACTTCTCGAACTGCTCGAGCAAAAGTGGTCGGTGCTCGAGTTCGAGGCCGATTGGCTCGAGGCCAGAGAAAAGCGCCGCGCCAAGCGCATGATCGGAAACCTAGTTCGCTACATCCAGCAGGTCAGTGAAACCGGCGGAGAGGTTCTTGCCCGTGAGGCCAAGTTCAACTTCAAAATTGGGTCGGCTCGTGTTTCTGGCAAGGTCGACCGAATCGAAAGGTTGGCCGACGGCAGCATCATGATCGTCGACCTCAAAACGGGCACCGAGATCAGCAAAGACAAAGCACAAGAACACCCTCAACTCGGTTTGTACCAACTAGCTTTTGCAAATCACGCCTTCGATCACATCGAAGGAATCGACTCAGCATCGGTGCTCGGCGGGGCAAAGTTGGTTTTCGTGAATGACAAGAATTTGTCTGAACGCCCACAAGATTCTCTCGGTCAGAATGACGAAAAACGCGAGCACTTCGAAAACATGGTTGCCTCGGTCGTTGAAGAAATGGCCATGGGAAACAAGGTGTTCGTGGCAAATGTCGGCTCACACTGCAGCGATGAACGTTCCTATGGCGACTGCAAGCTGCATTTGGCGAAGGCGGTGACCTATTTTGAGTAGAACAATCGGTGCAAACCAGGTTTTCCTAAGCATTCAAGACCCAGCGAAACTTGCCCAGAACCCGAACATGCACCTCACCGATGAGCAACAAAAAGCCGTCGAAGCACCGCTCGATGCTCCTGTGCTGGTTATCGCCGGCGCTGGGTCTGGCAAAACCGAACTCATGTCGATCAGGGTGCTCTGGTTGATTGCTAACTCTCTTGCCCTGCCGCAAGACATTCTCGGCCTCACCTTTACTCGAAAGGCCGCCTCAGAGCTTGCCAAACGCATCAACAATGGAATAGCTCGACTTGAGCAAACCGAATATTGGCCGGCTGAGTTGACCACCACCGGTTATTCGCTTCCAACAATCTCTACCTACAACTCTTATGCCAACTCACTGTTTCGTGACAACGCCCTAGCGCTCGGCTACGAACCTGAGGCGGCGCTACTCACCGACAGCAGCGCTTATCAGTTGGCCAAAAAGGTTGTCTTGAACTTTGGTAATGAGTTGGGTGTTCAACTAGACGAAGTCGACTTGACCCTCAAGACTGCAATCGACGGCGTGCTCAAACTCGCTGCCGAGCTAAACGACAACCTCGCGACCGGCGAAGATGTTGCCGCCGTTATCGCAGAGTTGAAACGCCAAATCGCTGCGGTTCCAACCAAGAAAGAAAAGCTGGCGGCAACCCACGCCGATTTCTTCGCCGGTGCTTTCAAGACCGAAGTTCTGGTGCTGCTCGCCGAGCAGT
Organism: Actinomycetota bacterium; assembly: GCA_009703845.1. GTDB lineage: Bacteria > Actinomycetota > Actinomycetes > Actinomycetales > Microbacteriaceae > Rhodoluna. The sequence continues at coordinate 4,734 of WLFI01000022.1, read as the reverse complement.
ATCGTCGCGAAAAACTTCTGCAAGGCTATGTCGACTACAGCGACCAAGTGGCTTTGGCAGAGCGCGCGGTTCGAGAAATCGATAGCTTGCGCGACACCGAACGCGAACTACACAAAATCGTTTTGCTCGATGAATACCAAGACACCTCTTACCTGCAAACCTCATTCTTGAGGGCTCTGTATGCAGATCACCCGGTGTTTGCGGTCGGCGACCCCAACCAGTCCATCTATGGCTGGCGTGGTGCTAGCGCAACCAACTTGAACGAATACGTCGAAACATTCAGCACCGACAAGGCGAAACCGGTTACTCAGCTCAAGCTATCAACTTCATGGCGCAACCCAAAGGTCGTTCTCGACGTTGCCAACGTGATTTCACAGCCTCTAGCATCGCTCGCGCCATTTCAGGCCGAGCGTGGAATTGCTGCAACCGAAGTTGTTCAACTGCAGGCTCGAGACAATGCGCCAGAAGGCAAGATTCTGGTCGATTGGCAAGAAGACATCGTGTCTGAGGCCAAGGGCGTTGCCAGTTGGGTGAAAGACAAGCTAACCGAGAGCAATGGTCAGGCATCGGCAGCCGTGCTATTCAGGCTCAAAGCACAGATGGCACTATTCGTCAGTGAACTCGAAAACCAGGGGCTCGACGTTGATGTCGTGGGTCTCGGTGGGCTGCTCGAGATGCCAGAAATCATCGACCTGGTCAGCGCTCTCAAGGTGGTTCACTCACCATCGGCTGGGGCAGCGCTAGTTCGGCTTTTGGCGGGTCCGCGCTGGCGAATCGGCGCGAAAGACGTTGCTCGTCTGCACCGATACGCAAAGTCACTTGCCAAGAAGCAGTCAGAAGGCATCTGGGATCTAGTCGAGGGCAATCTAGGTTCTGATTACGACGCTTCGATTGTCGATGCACTCGATATTTTGGTAGACAGCAAGCTCGAGTCGATTTATTCAATGTCGGCAGACTCGATGAGTCGCTTACGCGATGCCGGAATGCTCTTGCGTCAGCTCAGATCACAAACAGGTTTGGCTCTGGTCGATTTTGTGAAATACGTAGCCAAAGAACTCCAGCTAGACATTGAAGTAGCCGCAAACCCGCGACGCATCAACCCGATGGCGCACCTGAACTCGTTTTTCTCGCTGGTCGCCGGCTATGCGAGTGCTGGGCCTAACTATCTCGGAGCTTTCATCGAGTGGCTAGATTTTGCCCAAACTCGAGAAAAGCTCGAAGTTCCAACGGCGCCAGGCCGCAAGGGCGTGGTGCAGGTGCTTACCGTGCACGCCGCTAAAGGTCTCGAATGGGATTTTGTGGCCGTGCCAAACCTGATTCAAGATGACTTTCCTAAAAAACCGCGCAGTTCAAAAGGCTGGATGACCGCCGGTGTCTTGCCATACCCGCTGCGTGGCGATCGACTATCGCTACCCGAGCACAGCCTTAAGAACGTGTCGGTCGAAGCAGACTTCAAGCGGGCTCGCGAAGAGTTCACCAGCGATGTGAATGTTTACCTCGAACGCGAAGAGCGCCGTCTGGCCTACGTGGCATTCACTCGTCCGAAGCTCGAGCTTCGACTTTCTGGTTCGAAGTTCAAATCGACTGCCACTGAGCAAGACCCATCGAACTATCTGCTCGAAGTGGTTGCAACCCGCGACCCTCGCGTTGATGTTCTAGGAGCCACCACCCCTTACGAACTTCCGGGCTACGAAAGCGAAACCAACCCACTTCTGGCTCACGCTCTTACCGCCATTTGGCCAAGTGATCCGCTGGGCGAACGCCACCGAGTCAAGGTTGAGGCTGCCGCTGCCGAGGTGCAGGCGAGTATTGAGCAAGGTGCGCCAGCGTCAACCCCAGATGCCCTCGTCGCTCAAATCAATACAGACATCGACTCGCTTATTCGCGAGGTAACGGTGCGCGAGGTGAGCGCCACACGGGTCAAACTACCTGTTCGCATTCCGGCTTCAAGATTCAAAGACTTTGTAAAAGACCCAGCCAAGCTTGCCGAACAATTCAGGCGACCATTGCCCGAAAAGCCATACGAGGCAACCATGACCGGAACCCTGTTTCACCTCTGGGTCGAGCAGCGCTATGGCTTGGTGTCGAATGCCGAAGCTCTAGACGCTCAAGATGCGTTGGCTCGCATCGATGAACTTTCTCCCGAGGTTCTTGAAACTCTTCAGTCCAACTTTGAAACCTCGCGGTGGGCAAAACTGCAAGCGCGAGAGGTCGAAACCGAAATTCAGGTGACGATCGCTGAGAACACTTTCATTTGCAAGATTGATGCAGTGTTCGACGTTCCAGAATCAGATAACGAACTGGCTGGCAAGACGGTTGAAATTGTCGACTGGAAAACGGGCGTTAGCCCGAAAACCCCAGAAGAAATCGCCGAGCGTGCGCTGCAGCTAGCTCTCTATCGAATGGCTTATTCGCGCAGGCACAACATTCCAGAACAACAAATCGCCGTTTGCCTTTATTACGTGGCCGAGAACGTGGCTTTGAGACCCGAGGTGCTCAGCACAACCGAGCTAATCTCACTCTGGAACTCGGTGCTCGAGAACCTAGAGACGGTTTAGCTAGAACAACTCGTTATCGGTTTTATCGGGTAGCTCGATTTCGCGAGTCTTGTCGTCAAGTTCAACCTGCGAAATTGGTGCGGTCTCGGTTGAAGCATCAGAGGTTGATTCTGTCTGAGACGGCTCCTCGATGGTTTCTGCGAAAGATTCAAAGTTGAGCTCTTCGGCTTCTTCTTGAGCTTCGGCTTCGGGCTGCGCATCCGCCTCTTCGCTCTGAGCACCCGCCTCTTCAGCTGTCACAAAGGCACCGGCCGCGGCGGCTGAAACAAACGCCGAAGCAGTCAGGGCAGGCAAAACTCCATCTTCAAGATCTTGAGCCAGGTAAGAAATTTCGGCACGGGCCTCGGCGATTGCCTGTTCGTCTTGCCTCTTCACGCAAAGTAGCAGCCAGCGTGCGTGGGCCAACTCGTTGTACAGCGCGGCGCGCTGCTTCAAACCAGCGTCTGAAGAACCAGAAGTCTTTGCATAAGAAAGCATCACGGCGTCGAACAGCTCGCCGTAAACGGTTGATGCGAGCCAGGTTAGGTCTTGAGCTGGGTCGCCGAGGTGAAGTGCACCCCAGTTGAGCACCGCCGAAACCGCACCGTCGAGTTCGAGAACAGTGTCGGCACTGAGCTCACCGTGAACCACGGTTGGCTGATAGCGAAAGAGCGAAACATCCTCGAGAGCACTTTCCCAGCGGCTCAGTAGCGCCGACGGAATCTCACCGGTTGCGGCAACCTCATCGAGTTCGTTGACAAGCTTCTTGACCAGCTCGGCTGCCGAAAACTCAGGCAAGCCAGCGGTTCGAATCGACTCGGTGTCGAGGGCGTGAATAGCCGCGATTGCTGAGCCGATGCTGCCGGCCAGCGGACTCGAAGCTGCTACGCGGGCTGGGTCTATTGGGTTGCCGTAGAGAAACTCGAACAACACGACTCGTGCGCCACGGGCATCCTTGGTTTCGCCGAGTTGGCTGGTGATTTTGAACGGCAACTTAGACCGAACCGATGATCCGAGGGTGCGCAGTACCTGGGTTTCGACATCGAGCTCGAGAGCCCCTGCCCTAGATTGTGGGGTGCGCGCGACGTAGTGCTCACCGGTGCTCGACGTCAGAAGAGCGGAATCGAATAACCCCGTGCCGCCAGCACTTAGCTTCTTCACCGAGGTGAATGTCAGACTCGGAACTGCCGCCTTCGCAAGGGCGGCTAAAATCAAGGGAGATTTGCCCATGGCATTCAGGTTAGAAGTATCTTGACCAAACACCCTGCATCGCCACGCACCCAACGAAGTGAGTCACCATGAGACATTTGCCAGAAGGCGAGTTGAATCTCGTTCTGGCGCGCCATGCCGTTGACCGCGATTACCTATCTCGAAGCCGCCCCGAGCTTTTTGACGAGCTTTGGCAAAACCCACTCACCAGAGTTTTGGCCATGTACGAGGGCCAAGTTTTGTTGCTCGAACAAGATGGCAAGGTGCAAGCCGCACTTCGACTTCTCGAAGTCGATGCCGTGCCGAGCGCACAGTTGCGCGTTTACCTGGGCAAGAGCGTGGATGCTTCGACCAACGAACCTGCTCAAACCCCAGTGGTTCTGGCGGTGTTGAGCAAGAACGCAGCCGACCTAGTAGAACCAGACTCAACCAAGTGGCACACCTTGAGAAAGACAGGCGCCGGACTCTCGGATCGTGACGCCGGCCTATTCACCCAGGCTTTGGCACTTGCCAACTGGCACGATACCCACAAGCACTGCCCGCGCTGTGGCACTCCAACCGTGGTTGAGCAAGGCGGATGGGTGCGTCGCTGCTTCAAGGACGATCAAGAAACATACCCGCGAACCGACCCAGCAATCATCGTTGCCATAGTCGATGGTCAAGATCGTATTCTGCTTGGCTCGCAAGGCGTTTGGGAGCAAAACCGATGGTCGATTCTGGCCGGTTTTGTTGAGCCGGGGGAGTCACTCGGTGCTGCCGTGATCAGAGAAATGTTTGAAGAATCGGGTTTGGTTGTCGAAGAACCGCAGTACCTAGGTAGCCAAGCGTGGCCCTTTCCTTATTCGCTCATGCTTGGATTTAGCGCTCGAGTAAGCGACACTTCACCGAGCATGGTGGCCGACGGTATCGAGATCGAAAAGCTTCGTTGGTTTAGTCGAGAAGAGCTAGGTGCCGCAGCCCACGAGATGCTGCTGCCGAATCGAATCTC
>WLFI01000021.1 GCA_009703845.1 Actinomycetota bacterium | reverse complement strand
TACATGTTGGTGGCAAGCAATGTGCTTCCGTCATTCCTCGCTCTTCTTCTCATCGGTTTCGCAACTTTCGTGTTCAACATAATCATTTACGTGTTGCCTTCGCGATCGGTCGAGGCGGGCAACCGTCACAACAAGCCGCAGGTGGCTCCTTTCACAATCGCCGGTTAGTACATCCGCCGATTTCTAGTTGCTCTGGCGGTATCGCGCCTTTTTCGCTATGCTTGTGAAGTTGCCGTGTATCGGCCGCGGATAAATAGAGCTTGAGCAATACTGCTGCAAGCGCCGCGCAGCGAGAGAATGAGAGGCCCGTTATGGCACTAGAAGCATCGGTCAAGACCGCAATTATCAACGAGTTCGCAACCCACCCTGGCGACACCGGGTCTCCTGAAGTTCAGATTGCAGTTCTGACTCAGCGAATCAAAGACCTCACTGAACACCTCAAAGAGCACAAGCACGACCACCACAGCCGTCGTGGCCTGCTACTTCTTGTTGGTCAGCGTCGTCGCCTTCTTGGTTACCTGCAGAACGTTGACATCGCCCGCTACCGTGCGCTCATCGAGCGTCTAGGTCTGCGCCGCTAAGGTCTTTTTCGAAAAGTCGCCTCAATCGATCCGTCGGTTGGGGCGATTTTCTTTTGGGGCCACTCCTAGCCTTTGTCGGCCCCCTCTGCTAGCCTTGTCGAGAGCGATGAAGCGAGTTTGCTGGTCTTCGGTCGTGAGTCTTGGAATCAATCCAAGGTTTTCAACTGCAGACCAGGGCAGCCCTCTCCGATGTGGGCCCGTTTATTCACCTCATACGCACACGCGCGCATCCTAGGCGTTTTGCTTTTGCGCGCATCGAAGAATAAAGAGGAGGGACCATGGTAGGTCCAGACAATTACGAAGCAATGGATGGCACTCAAGTTGAGTACGCCATCATCGACAACGGCAAGCACGGTAAGCGTGTCATCCGTTTCGAAACCGGGCGTCTAGCCCAGCAGGCACAGGGTGCCGCCGCCGTCTACATCGATGGCGAAACCATGCTGTTCTCGGCAACCACCGCGAGCAAGCAGCCAAAAGATCAGTTTGACTTCTTCCCATTGACCATCGATGTCGAAGAGAAGATGTATGCAGCTGGTCGCATTCCAGGATCGTTCTTCCGTCGCGAAGGCCGCCCATCAACCGAAGCAATCTTGGCCTGTCGTCTAATCGACCGCCCACTACGCCCTTCGTTCGAAGATGGTCTGCGTAACGAAATTCAGGTAGTCGTCACCGTTATGGCGATTCACCCAGACGAGCTATACGACGTTGTTGCCATTAACGCAGCTTCGATCTCAACCCAGCTTGCCGGTCTACCATTCTCTGGCCCAGTCGGTGGCGTTCGCGTTGCATTGATCGACGGTCAGTGGGTTGCATTCCCTAAGCACTCTCAGCTAGTTCGCGCAGTGTTCGACATGGTCGTTGCTGGTCGCGTAGTTGTCGAGAACGGTAAAGAAGACGTCGCAATCATGATGGTTGAGGCAGAGGCTACCGACGCAGCTTGGAACCTAATCAAGAACGAGGGCGCTCAGGCTCCAACCGAAGAAATCGTGGCCCAGGGCCTAGAGGCCGCAAAGCCATTCATCAAAGAACTTTGCGAAGCTCAGAGCCGCCTTGCCGCTAAGTCGGCTAAGCCACTCACCGAGTACCCACTGTTCCCGCCATACAGCGACGAGGTTTTCGCCGCGGTTGCAGAGTTGGCAGAAGCAGAGCTCGGTCGCATCTACCTAATCGCCGACAAGCAGGCCCGCCAAGACGCCGACGACGCACTCAAGGCTTCGGTCAAAGAGCAGCTAGTTGCCAAGCTTGACGAGTCACTGCACAGCCAGATTTCGGCTGCGTACAAGTCGGTTACCAAGAAGGTAGTTCGCACCCGCGTGCTAAAAGAGAAGATTCGTATCGATGGTCGCGGCCTAAGCGACATTCGCCCGCTGGACGCCGAGGTTTCGGTTCTTCCACGCGTGCACGGTTCGGCTATCTTCCAGCGCGGAGAGACCCAGATTCTTGGTGTCACCACTCTGAACATGCTCAAGATGGAGCAGCAGATTGACTCCCTAAGCCCTGAGACCAGCAAGCGCTACATGCACAACTACAACTTCCCTCCTTACTCAACTGGTGAAGTTGGTCGTGTTGGCACCCCTAAGCGTCGCGAAATCGGTCACGGTGCTCTTGCCGAGCGCGCACTGGTTCCAGTGCTACCTGCTCGTGACGAGTTCCCGTATGCCATTCGCCAGGTTTCTGAGGCTCTTGGCTCAAACGGTTCAACCTCGATGGGTTCTGTCTGTGCATCCACCCTGTCGCTACTAAACGCTGGTGTGCCACTGCGCGCGCCGGTTGCTGGTATCGCAATGGGTCTGATCTCTGACACCGTTGACGGAAAGACCGAGTATGCGGCACTAACCGACATTCTCGGTGCCGAAGACGCTCTTGGTGACATGGACTTCAAGGTTGCCGGAACTCCAGAGTTCATCACCGCGATTCAGCTAGACACCAAGCTCGATGGAATTCCATCAGAGGTTCTAGCCGGCGCACTGACCCAGGCTCGCGACGCACGTCTTCGCATTCTCTCGGTCATGAACCAGGCAATCAACGAGCCAGACGAAATGGCTCCGACTGCGCCTCGCGTTATCGCTGTGAAGATTCCTGTCGACAAGATCGGTGAGGTCATCGGCCCTAAGGGCAAGATGATCAACCAGATTCAAGAAGACACTGGTGCCGACATCTCGATCGAAGACGACGGAACCGTTTACATCGGTGCTACCGACGGCCCTTCGGCTGAGGCTGCCAAGGCTGCCATCAACGCAATCGCCAACCCTCACGTACCTGAGATCGGCGAGCGCTTCCTCGGAACCGTAGTGAAACTGGCCACCTTCGGTGCGTTCATTTCGCTGGTTCCTGGCAAGGATGGCCTTCTGCACGTTTCAGAATTGAAGAAGATCTCGGGCGGCAAGCGCGTTGAGAACGTTGAAGACGTTCTCTCGGTTGGCCAGAAGATTCAGGTCGAAATCACCAAGATCGACGACCGCGGCAAGCTATCGCTAGCCCCAGTTGTCGAGGGTGAAGAAGCCGCTTCGAACGAGTCAAACGACTCAGACGAAGAATAAGCAACGCTCGTTTTAGGTTTAGCAAAACATGACTGAAGTTATCTTTCCGCTAGACCAAAACGAACTCTCGTTCACCGCTTCGGACGGCAGTGTGATTCGTCGCACTGTCCTCCCAAGCGGTGTTCGCGTTTTAACCGAGGCGGTGCCGGGCGTGCAAAGCGCTTCGGTGTCGTTCTCGGTGGGAGTCGGAAGCCGCGACGAAACAAACGGCCACTTTGGCTCGACTCACTTTCTTGAACACCTGTTGTTCAAGGGCACCGCAAAGCGATCTGCCCTAGACATCGCCATCGCATTCGACTCGGTTGGTGGCTCTTCGAATGCCTCGACCGGCAAAGAGCACACTTCGTATTACGCGCGAGTGCAAGAATCTGCCGTGCCACTGGCTATCGATGTGATTGCCGACATGCTCACCTCTTCGGTTCTAGATGAGCACGAGTTCAACAACGAACGAACCGTGATTCTTGAAGAGCTCGCCATGAACGAGGATGACCCTCAAGACGTTGCTCACGAGGCCTTCTTCGAACAGGTGCTCGGCGAACACGAACTAGGTCGCCCAATCGGCGGAACCAACGAAACCATCACCAACGTCACCCGTGATGCGGTTTGGGAACACTACAAGGCCAACTACCGCCCGCAAGACATCGTGATTGCGGTTGCCGGAAAACTCGAGCACGAACAAATCGTCGAACTTGCCGAAGCCGGGTTTGGTGCGGCTGGCTGGGATTTGAGCGTGAAGGCTTCGCCCCGCGAACGACGCTCGCTGGCGTCGGCCGAAATCGTTCCGATGGGCTCGCTGCGAGTCATCCACGAAGAAAATTCTCAGGCAAACATTTTGATTGGCACCGAGGGCATTGTCGGCAACGACTACCGTCGCTATGCCATGGCAGTTTTGAATACCGTGCTGGGTGGCGGAATGTCATCGCGCCTATTCCAAGAAATTCGCGAAAAACGCGGTCTTGCCTATTCGACCTACTCATTCAACCAGGGCTACTCAGACGCTGGCGTGTTCGGCCTCTATGCCGGATGCTCGCCCGCAAAGGCCCGCGAAGTCGCCGAACTCATGCTGGCCGAACTACAAAAAGTCGCCACCGATGGAATCACGGCAGCCGAACTCGAACTTGCCTTCGGCAACGTGTCTGGCGGACTCGCATTGAAATTCGAAAGCACCCAGGCTCGCATGAGCCGACTTTCGGGAACCGAACTCTCTACCGGCGAATTCGTTCCGCTAGATGAGGCTTTGCGTCGATTCCGCGAGGTAACGGTGTCAGACGTTCGAGACTTGGCTGCCGATATCGCCGGCCGCGCGATGAACATTGTTGCAGTTGGTGACCTAACCGAAGACACCTTCGCCGGGCTGGTCTAATCTAGAGCAATGGCAATCAAGGTATCTGTAGTCGGCGCAACCGGGCGCATGGGCAAGTTGGCGCTCGAACTAATCGAGGCAGCCAACGACCTCGAGCTGCATTCTGCCCTTGACAGCCGAAGCGACGCCTCGCTGAGCGACGGCGCAGACGTCATTTTTGAAGTAACTCGCCTTGATGTCAGCCAGCAGGTTGTCGCCAAGGCCATCTCAGCCGGCCAAAAAATCGTGGTCGGCACCAGTGGCTGGAGTGCTGCTAGGCTCGCCGAACTGAATGACCTTGGCCAGGCCGCAGTAGTGGTGATTCCAAACTTTTCGGTTGGTTCGATGCTGGCTACTCGATTCGCCGCCGAAGCTGGCAAGTTTTTCGACAGCATCGAAATCGTCGAAACTCACCACGCCGGCAAACTTGACTCACCTTCGGGCACTGCCGTTCGCACCGCAGAGTTGATTTCGGCAAACCGAACCACCCCCGTGACCGCTCCGGCCGCCGACCAGGATGCCCGCGGGCAGCTCGTCGCAGGCATCCCCGTTCACAGCCTTCGTTTGGCAGGCGTGAGTGCAAAGCAAGACGTGCATTTCGGGGGAGTCAGCGAGCTGCTGACGATCAGCCACGAAACCACTTCGGTTAGCGCATACTCGGCAGGCATTCTGGCAGCCATTCGCTTTGCAGCCGACGCGCAGGGCCTGCACGTTGGGCTAGACGCCGTATTCAAATGACCGGCGCAAAGATTGGCGCAATAGTCACCAGCGCCCTTGTGATCATGTACATCGCCCTGCTCGGCAACACCGCTCTTGTGCTTATCGGTTCGGGTTCGCTGTTTCCAGCACTGCTGGGCGGACTGCTGTTTATCTTTCCGGTTTTGGCGATCTGGGCGATTATCACCGAACTCAGATTCGGCCTAAAGGTAGAAAAGCTTGCCAAAAAGCTCGAAGAGTCTGGGCAGTGGCCGCACTTCGACTATGAGTTGCGCCCGAGCGGTCGCCCAACCAGAGCAAGCGCCGACGCAGAGTTCGGTAAGTTTCGAGATGCCGCCTATGCCGACCCAGATAACTGGACTCGATGGTTCGCCCTAGGCCTTGCCTACGATGCCGCGAGTGATCGCCGCAGGGCTCGAGCCTGCATGCGCAAAGCCATAAAACTTAGCGAATAACCTTTAGGCGCTTTAGACCTAGGTACATCTGGCAGCCCAGGCAGTAGTTGAACACCGAGTTCAAGAACGAAGCCACGAAGGCCGCAGCCGCAGCGGCAACCAAACCATACTCAACACCGGCAAGGTGCAACACAACGCCAACGCCAGCCACAAATAGACCTACGGCCTGAGCGAACTGAGGCGGGGCAGCGTCTTCAAGTTCGGTTGGCGCCCCCAAACGTGGGCGAACCAGGGTTTTGAACAACCAGGCGTAAGGGTGCTTACTGGTGCCGAAAATCGCACCGATCGCAAACAAACCGGTGAGCACGAGAAGCAGTGCGAAAGCGGCGGCCTCGGTCGAAGCATCCAGGCCCAAATAAATGGTTACGGCGAGCGCGGTGGCGGTGATTGCGGCGCCAAAGCGCGGGCCTCTTGGGTCAATCTGTGGTTTTGCCATTAGATAACGAAGGTTCCTAACTGTTCTTCTAGGGTGTTCTGTTTCGGTGCCCCGCCAATTCGCGACTGAACTACGCCGCGCCTATCGAGCACCAGTGTGGTTGGGGTTTGCAAAATGTTGTACTTGTTGGCCAAATCGAGTCGATTGGTGATGTCAACCTCGATGTGCAGAACGTCACTCGAGTGGTTTTCTAGTTCGCCAAAGACCCGAGCGGTCGATTTGCAGGTCGCGCAAAATTCACTCGAGAATTGCAAAAAGGTGATGCGCTCGCCAAATTCGGTGACCGGCAGACCATCTTTGGTAGCCCCAAGTTCTTTCAAATCAACCTGAAGACCCGACTTCAGCAGCTTGGCTCGACCCTGCATGGTTCGCCAAATCAAACCGAGGATGCTCGCGAGGGTGATTACACCCAAAACGAGCAGCAAGCGCGAGGTCTGATCCATGTCTCTAGGCTAGGTTCGCTCGCCCGCCTGCGCTCTAGTGTTTCGCATTCTTACGCCGCCTCCAGACCACTAACATTGAGGGGTGTCCGATATCATTTTCCGCAGCGATGTAACCGTAGAGCTAGTGCGTTCAAGCGCTAGCGACTCAGACGTGCTTTTTGCCGCCCGCGTGTCTACTCAAGGTGAACAAACCCTTGAGTCAGCCAGCGCCGGCACCGAAGCCTCAGCTCGAGACATGGGGCTGATCAACTACCTCATGCGCGACCGTCACGGTTCACCGTTCGAGCACAACTCAATGACTTTCTATGTTCAAGCCCCAATCTTCGTATTCCGCGAGTTCATGCGTCACCGCATCGCTTCGTACAACGAAGAATCGGGTCGCTACAAGGAGCTCAGCCCGGTTTTCTATGTGCCAGGCCCAGAGCGCAACCTAGTTCAGATCGGTAAAACCGGTCACTACGAGTTCATTCCGGGAACCGCCGAGCAAACCGCTTTGGTTGAGCAAGAAACCCGCACCGTGAGCCTTCAGGCTTATGAGTCATACCAGCGGATGCTCGAAGCCGGAGTCGCCCGCGAGGTTGCCCGCATCGTCCTTCCGCTCAACATCTACTCGAGCATGTACGTCACCATGAACTCTCGTGCGCTGATGAATTTCTTGAGCCTCCGTACCAAGCGCGAAGGCACCCACTTTCCGTCATTCCCACAGCGTGAAATCGAAATGTGCGCCGAGAAGATGGAAGACGCCTGGGCTCAGCTCATGCCTTTCACCTACGAGGCATTCAACAAGAACGGCCGCGTAGCCCCATAAGGCTTGCGCACTAAAGGTAAGTAACCATGTCAGAGCAACGTAATCTCTTCGGACAAGTGCTGGTTGCACTCGTCACTCCGATGAACGCCGATGGCGAAGTTGACTGGTCTGCTACCGAGAAGCACATCGACTACGTGATTTCAAACGGCGCGGATGGCGTCGTGGTTACCGGCACTACTGGCGAAACATCCACGCTCACTGACAAAGAGAAGCTGAAGCTTGTCGAGGTTGGCAAGTCGGTTGCTGCCGGTCGCGCAAAAATCATCACCGGCGGTGGTTCAAACGAAACCGCTCACGCCATGGAGCTCTACAAGGCCTCTGAAAAAGCTGGCGCAGACGGTGTAATGATCGTCACTCCTTACTACAACAAGCCGACTCAGGCCGGAGTGCTAACCCACTTCAGAATGATTGCCGACGCCACCGACCTGCCTGTGATTCTTTATGACATTCCAGGTCGCGCGGGCATTCCGATCAACTTCGAAACCATTCTTCGCGCCGCAAAGCACCCGAACATCGTCGCCGTCAAAGACGCCAAGGGTGACTTTGCTCAGGCTTCGCGCGTGATGAACGAAACCGACCTGCTCTACTTCTCGGGTGATGACGGCAACGTGCTTCCACACCTTTCGATTGGGGCAACCGGCTTGATTGGCGTAACAGCAAACATCGCGCCAGCCGCCTACCGCGAAATGGTTGACGCCACCAACCGCAACGATTTTCATCACGCGCTAAAGGTGCACAACTCGCTTGAGCCTTTGGTGCGCGCCGCCATGAACCACGTGCCCGGCACCGTGGCATCGAAATACATCTTGCACGGGCTAGGTCTCATCGACAGCCCGCGCGTTCGGTTACCACTGGTCGGCCCAGAAGAATCTGAAGCCGCCCGCATCGAAGCCGACATCGATCTGGTTAAACAGATCACCGGCTTGTCATTCGAAAACTTCCGCCCAGACCGCAACGCAGCAGCCGGTGGTGCTCTGCCGAAGGTGGCTGGCACTACTCGCTAGAAAAGAGCCCCATGGTTCAGACCCTCCCGCAACCCGCCCCGCTGAAGCCTGGTGTGCTTCGCATCATCCCGCTGGGTGGAATCGGAGAGATCGGTCGAAACATGACCGTCTTCGAAATCGATTCAAAACTGCTCATCGTTGACTGCGGTGTGCTCTTTCCTGAAGAGCACCAGCCGGGCATCGACGTAATCTTGCCCGACTTCGGTTACCTGCGCGATCGACTAGACGACATCATTGGCCTGGTGCTTACGCACGGCCACGAAGACCACATCGGTGGCGTGCCCTATCTGCTCAAGCTCAAGGCCGACATTCCGCTACTTGGTTCGGCGCTAACCCTCGCCTTCGTCGAGGCAAAACTAAAAGAACACCGCATCACCCCATACTCGATGGTGGTCAGCGAGGGGCAGCACGAAACCCTCGGCGGCTTCAACCTCGAGTTCATTGCGGTAAACCACTCGATTCCCGATGCCCTGGCC
>WLFI01000020.1 GCA_009703845.1 Actinomycetota bacterium | reverse complement strand
TCGGCCAAGATCGGGCCACCGGCTGCAATGCGACCGACTAGGGGAATGCTCACCACGTTGTCGCTAACCTCGCTGCGAGAAGCGGTGCTCATGCCCGGTGCGCTCTTGAGAACATCCATGGCCCGCTGACCGGCGTCGGCCTTCGACAAGAACCCAAGTTCACGCAACTGGCTCAGTTGATATGAGACAGAGGATGTTGAACTCAGGCCAACTGCTTCGCCAACCTCGCGCATGGTTGGGTTGTAACCCTTTTCGCGGCGATAGCTGACAATCGCTTCTAGAATCTTCGACTGCACTTCGGTGAGCTGTTTTTCGTCAGCCATGGTGGCCTCCTTCGCTTGGCAGAACTAAATGTCTGGGGTGGCTGTTTCAATGCGGTTACCACACCTATCGAAACTTTATTCGATTTGTTGCAGTTTCTCTAGCATTTATTCGAAAAAGTTTTCGAAAAACTCTTGACACGATGTCGGTGGGTGTGGGTAACTTGATTTTATCGAACAGTTGTTCGAAACAGATTTTCGAACAGTGAGTTAGAAGGAGACACCAAATGTCATCTCAAATCACCCGTGTGGCCACCGTTTCACAGGCCACCTACCGTCGTCGCCGCATGGTTGTTGCGTTGTTTCTGGCCACAGCAGTGACCCTCAGCGCTTCGCTCTTCTCGGGCCTCTCTGCGCAGGCCACTAGCGAGAGCTCGACAGCAAAGTTTGACTACGTCACCGTGACCGCCGGCACAACCCTTTGGGGTCTCGCACAGATTCACGCCGGCGACCAAGAGCCTCGCGAATGGATCGCGGAGTTGGTCAGCCTAAACGCGCTTCAAGATGCAACCTTGCAGCCTGGCCAGCAGTTGGCTCTGCCAACCAACTAGCTTTCCAAACGCTTTCTCGATGCCGCCCAGTGCCAACGCGCTGGGCGGTAATCTTGTCTAATGGCAAACCTCGATGATCTACCGATCCGCGAATCTTTGAAGGGTCGCGTTCCTTACGGTGCTCCGCAGCTTCACGTGCCGGTGGCTTTGAATGTGAATGAGAACACCCACGGAATTCCAGAGGTAGTCGCGATGGACATCATCACTCGTTTGGCAGCCGAGGTTCTGACCATCAACCGTTACCCAGATCGTGAGTTTGTCGAGCTGCGCGACGCGTTGGCGAAATATCTCGGCCACGATCTGAGCCGAGAACAAATCTGGGCTGCAAACGGTTCAAACGAGGTCATTCAACAAATTCTTCAAGCCTTCGGTGGGCCAGGCCGCAAGGCATTAGGTTTTGGCCCGACCTATTCGATGTATCGAATCATCTCTGACGGAACCGACACCGAATATGTTGATGCGGGGCGCGACGAGCGTTACGAGCTCTCAGTAGAAACTGCCGTGGCTGCAATCAAGCAGCACAGTCCAGACATCATTTTGCTTTGTTCACCAAACAACCCGACGGGAACCCCGCTTTCTCTAGAAGTAATCGAAGCGGTTTATTCGGCAACCAGCGGTGTTGTTGTAGTAGACGAGGCTTATGCCGAATTTGCCTACCCCGACACTCCAAGCGCTATCACCCTGCTTGAGGGTCGTGAGCGCTTGATGGTCTCTAGAACCATGTCAAAGGCTTTCGCTTTCGCTGGAGCACGCGTTGGCTACCTCGCTGCCGACCCGGCGGTCATCGATGCCCTGCGACTTGTGCGATTGCCATATCACCTAAGTGCCTTCACGCAGGCCGCAGCCTTAGCGGCGTTATCGCACAGTGAGCTCATGCTGAGCGCTGTGGCCGACATCCGAGTGCAACGAGACCGAATCATCGCCGAGTTGATCGAAATGCATTTAGACCCCTACCGAAGTGATTCCAACTTCGTGCTTTTTGGCGGGGTTGATTCACCCAAGGATGTCTGGCAGCAGCTGCTCGAAAGCGGTGTCTTGGTGCGCGACGTCGGCATCGATGGCACCCTTCGCGTTACGGCAGGCACCGAAGCCGAGACAACGCAATTTCTCGACACCCTGCGTGAAGTTCTAAAGGGCTAAACTTAAAGCCATCCCCAATGTCGCTTTTTGGCGAAAGGTAATTCCATGAGCAGGTCTGCATCTCTATCGAGAAAGACTTCTGAGTCGTCTATTGAACTCAGCCTGAACCTAGACGGAACCGGAAAGTCGAGCATCTCGACCACCGTTCCGTTTTTCGATCACCTGCTCACAGCTTTCGCAAAGCACTCGCTGATTGACCTCAACGTGAGCGCCTCTGGCGACACGCACATTGACGCGCACCACACGGTCGAAGACACCGCAATCGTTCTTGGCCAGGCCATCAAGCAGGCACTCGGCGATAAGGCTGGCATCGGCCGCTACGGTGACGCAACCGTTCCACTCGACGATGCGCTAGCCCGCGCAGTGGTCGACGTATCTGGTCGCCCTTACCTGGTTCACACTGGAGAGCCTGCCGGTTTCGAATTTCACCTAATCGGTGGCCACTTCACCGGTTCTCTGGTGCGTCACGTTTTCGAGGCCATCAGCCTCAACGCCGGAATCACCGTGCACGTCACGGTGCTTGATGGCCGCGACCCACACCACATTGCCGAAGCCGAGTTCAAGGCTTTCGCCCGCGCGATGCGCAAGGCCGTCGAGCTTGACCCACGAGTCGATGGGGTTCCTTCGACCAAGGGCGCTCTGTGACCAAAAAACGCGTGGTCGTTCTCGACTACGGCAGCGGCAATGTGCACTCGGCCGTCAAAGCTCTGGTTGCGGCTGGAGCAGAGGTCGAACTTACCGCCGATCGCACCAAGGTTCTAGAAGCCGACGGATTAGTTGTGCCAGGTGTTGGCGCATTTGCCGCGGTGATGCAGAGTCTGACCGCTATCGGCGCCCCAGAGCTAATCGACAAACGTCTAACCGGGGGCAAAAAAGTTCTTGGCATTTGCGTCGGTCTGCAGGTGCTGTTCGACCGGGGCGTTGAACACGGCATTGACTGCGAAGGGCTGGGGCAGTTGCCAGGTGTGGTCGAAGAGCTCGACGCTCCGAAACTGCCGCACATCGGCTGGAACACCGTGGATGCTGCGCCGGGGTCAATCTTGTTCGAAGGTGTCGAGAACGACCGGTTCTATTTCGTGCATTCATACGGGGTGCAGAACTGGCAACTGGAGGCGATGGGTGCT
Source organism: Actinomycetota bacterium (assembly GCA_009703845.1). Taxonomy (GTDB): domain Bacteria; phylum Actinomycetota; class Actinomycetes; order Actinomycetales; family Microbacteriaceae; genus Rhodoluna. The sequence goes on along the minus strand of WLFI01000020.1, from coordinate 5,753 downwards.
TTCATTCCACCAAAGGTTTCGTGGAGCGAGTACGGCTCACGATTCGTCGCCGCTTGCGAGGTTGGGCCGTTGGCTGCCACACAGTTTCACCCTGAGAAGTCGGGCGAGGCGGGCATCCGCTTGCTGACCAACTGGGTGAACAGCCTGTAACCATAAGATTTTGATTTAGCCACAAAAGAGAGAACCGATGTTTGAATACCTTGAACTACTGCCGGCAGTTGATGTGGCCGACGGTAAAGCCGTGCGCCTGACTCAAGGTGAGGCTGGCTCAGAGACCGACTATGGCGATCCTGTCGAAGCCGCCATGACCTGGATTAATGCCGGAGCTGAGTGGATTCACCTAGTCGATCTCGACGCAGCTTTTGGTAGAGGTGAGAATCGTGCGGTTTTGCGCGAAGTAGTCAACGCCGCCAGCGCTGTGAAGATCGAGCTTTCGGGCGGTATTCGCGATGATGCATCGCTCGAAGCAGCGCTCGAGGCAGGGGCGACCCGCGTGAACCTCGGCACGGCAGCGCTCGAAGACCCAGAGTGGACCAAACGCGCCATCGCCCGATTCGGCGACGCAATCGCGGTTGGCTTGGATGTTCGTGGCACAACCCTTGCAGCCCGCGGCTGGACTCGCGAAGGCGGCGACCTCTTCGAAGTGCTGGCTCGACTCGAAGATGACGGTTGCGCACGCTATGTGGTTACCGACGTGACCAAAGATGGAACTCTGCGCGGCCCCAACCTTGAGCTGCTAGCCCAGGTCATGGCGAAAACTGATAAGCCAGTGGTTGCATCGGGTGGCATTTCTTCACTTCAAGACATCACCGACCTTCGCGCGCTGGTTAGCCAAGGCCTCGAAGGCGCAATCTTGGGCAAGTCTCTCTACGCCGGCAAGTTCACGCTCGAAGCCGCGCTCGAAATCGCCAACGCCCGGTAACCATGAGTTACGATCACGAACACATCAACCAAGACCGATTGGCCGATTCGGCCGGTGTTCCATGGGCTGGGCGTTCGTTCGAACCAAACTCATGGGCCGGTGACAATGGTCAGGCCGATGAAGCCCTGGTGGCGAGCATCCGTGCCCTAGCCTCTGGCGCGGGTTCAAACGAGCAGGTTGTTGCAGCGCTGTCAGGTGCGCGCGTGCTGATTCCGCTTCTTGCCGAGTTGGGGGAGTCGGGCGAGGGCGCTCACGGCCAAACGGTCGATAAGAGTGCAGACCTTGCCATCGTCACAGTCGAAACTCCAGACGGGCAGGATGCTCTGCCGGTGTTCAGCTCGGTAGCGGCCATGTCGGCCTGGAACCCGAACGCGCGCCCAGTGCCGGTGTCGGCCCAAAAGGCAGCCATCGCTGCGGCTCAAGAGGGAAACACCCGTATCGTGCTAGATGCCGCCAATGAAACCGAGTTCGTAGTGCGTCGCCCGGCGCTCGCTGCCATGGCGCAGGGGCTAGCCTGGGTGCATCCGGTTCGTGACGAGCGAGTAAGTTCGGCCTTTTCCGAGGCAACTGCGAGCATCCCAGAGATTTTGAACTTCGAATTGAGCGATTGCGACCCGCTATCTCGCTTGGTCGCGGCCGAGGTTCAGCTCGAGCTGACTCTCAAGCCAGGAATGTCGCGAGATGAACTTGATGGGGTTATGCAAAACCTTGCCAAAGCGCTCGCTGCGAGCGAAGCCGTGGCCGAATACGTCGATTCGCTGCGGGTAAAGCTCGTTTAGTTGACCGGCCCGGTGTATTTTTCGCCTGGGCCTGCACCCGGTGCGTCTTTAATCACGGATGCTTCGCGGAACGCTAGCTGAAGTGCACGTAGTCCGTCTCGAAGTGGCCTCGCGTGGTGGTCGCCAACCTCGGCCGCTGCGGCGGTAACTAGTCCAGCCAAAGCGGTGATCAACTTGCGTGCCTCATCGAGGTCGGCTGGGTGCCCGTCTTCGCCGAGTCCAACCTGCACCGCGGCCGCGCTCATCAGGTGAACCGCGGTGGTGTTGATGATTTCAACGGCGGGAACCTCGGCAATGTCTCTGATCTCTCCACTGACGTCAGTGAACGAAAATGACTCTTGAGATTCAGACATCTTTGGGGGTTCTCCTTTTGAACTCTTTCTGCTAGGCTATCTCATGGCTCCGAGGTCAACTCGGTCAGAAGTGGATTCATTTCCCACCCGCGTTCATCGCTTTCTACAAGATGGCCGGGTAAAGCTTTGGAAACTTTCGTTTCTGTGCGCTCTAGGGTTTTTTACCCGAAGGTGTGGCCGTTTGTCACATTACCTTTAGGAGCAGCAATCAGCGATCCACGTATTAATGAGCGCATCCGTGTGCCTGAGGTTCGACTTGTCGGATCAGCAGGCGAGCAAATCGGAGTAGTTAGCATCGAAGACGCCCTTCGCATGGCCCAAGAGCAAGATCTTGACCTAGTCGAAGTTGCACCTACCTCGAAGCCTCCGGTCGCGAAAATTATGGACTTCGGCAAATTCAAGTACGAAGCAGCCCAGAAAGTTCGCGAAGCCCGCAAGAACCAGGTAAACACCGTTCTCAAGACCGTACGTTTCGGACTCAAGATTGACGCACACGATTACGGCACCAAGCGTGGTCAGATCGAGCGCTTCCTAAAGGCTGGTGACAAGGTCAAGGTGATCGTGGTTTTCCGCGGTCGCGAGCAGTCACGCCCAGAGATGGGTATCAAGCTGCTACAGAAGTTGGCTGAAGAAGTAGCCGAGTTCGGTTCTGTTGAATCGACGCCGTCAATCGACGGTCGCAACATGGTTATGGTTATTGGTCCACTTCGCAACAAGGCTGAGGCTAAGGCTGATGCAAAGCGCGCTGCTGACAAGGCATCCGCGAAGTCAACCGAAGCAGAAACACCAGCAGCGTAACGCTGCAACATTAGAAGGAGAAAGTAATGCCAAAGCAGAAAACTCACTCAGGTGCCAAGAAGCGCTTTCGCTTCACCGGCAGCGGCAAGCTTATGAAGCAGCAGATCAACATGCGCCACAACCTCGAGCACAAGTCGAGCCGTCGTACCCGTCGTCTAAACCAAGACCAGGTTGTCTCGGCTGCTGACTTCAAGACCATCAAGACCCAGCTCGGCAAGTAGAGAAAGACTTTAGGAGTAAAAAATGGCAAGAGTAAAAAACGCGGTTAACTCGCACAAGAAGCGTCGCACAGTACTTGAGCGCGCCAAGGGTTACCGTGGCCAGCGTTCACGTCTCTACCGCATGGCGAAGCAGCAGATGCTTCACTCGTTGGTTTACGCATACAACGACCGTCGTGCCCGCAAGGGTGACTTCCGTCGCCTGTGGATTCAGCGCATTAACGCTGCATCGCGCGCCAACGGCATGACCTATAACCGCTTCATCCAGGGTCTAGGCCTTGCCGGTGTTGAGGTTGACCGTCGTATCTTGGCTGAACTAGCTGTGAACGAGCCTGCAACCTTCGCAAGCCTCGTTGCCACCGCTAAGGCAGCACTACCAGCAGACACCTCGGCTCCAAAGGCCTAGTGATTTGCTAAACGATCCCAAAGCGAATCGAGTTCGCGGGGTCGCCAAGCTCAACAAGAAAGATGCCCGGTCTGAGACCGGGCTCTTTCTGCTTGAAGGCCTGCAGGGCCTGAAAGAAGCGCTCGACCGACCCAAGCTGATTAGAGAAATCTTCGCCACCGGCGAAGTGATTTCGGCTAACCAGGCGATTTTTGACAAGGCCACGGCCGCACGAGTCGAAGTTGTCGAGGTAACCGAGCAGGTTTTGGCCGCATTGGCCGACACCCGCACCCCGCAGGGTGTTGTCGCGGTTTGCGAGCAGGCTCACGTTTCTTTCGAAGACGTACTTTCGACCGAGCCGAAGCTTCTGGCCCTTCTGGCGAACATCCGCGACCCTGGCAACGCCGGCACCGTTCTGCGTGCTGCCGATGCTGCTGGTGCAGATGCCGTCATCTTTAGCGAAAACAGCGTGGATGTTTACAATCCAAAAGTTGTTCGTTCGACCACCGGTTCAATCTTTCACCTGCCCGTCGTACTGGGCGCTAACCTAGAGGCGACCATCGCCGCGTCTAAGCAGGCGGGTTACCAGGTTTTTGCAGCCACCGCTGGGGGCACCGCTTTGCCAGAGCTTGAGCAGAGCATCCTGGCTAAACCAACCCTGTGGATGTTCGGCAACGAGGCCTGGGGTTTCGAACCGCACATTCTCGAACTCGCCGATTTGCAGGTTGCGGTTCCTATTTATGGCGCTGCCGAGAGCCTAAATCTCGCAACCGCCGCGAGTATTTGCCTGTATGCCACTGCCTTCGCTCAGAACCGCTAGTTGGTAGGCTGAAACCCTATGTCTGAGAGCATTTTGATCAATTCATCAACCGTCGACCAAGTGGTCGCCGAGGCACTTGCCGCTATTGCGGCCGCGACCGACATTACCGCGCTTCGCGCTAGCCGAAATGCAACCGTTGGTGAGCAGTCTGCAATCGCAAAACTCAACGCAACTTTGAAGAACCTGCCGCATGAAGAAAAGGCTGCAGCCGGTGCTTTGATCGGCAAGGCCAGGGGTGAGCTAAATGCCGCTTTTGCTGCTCGTGAAGCCGAACTTGCCAAAGCCGATGAGATTGCCAAGCTTGCTGCCGAATCGGTAGACGTCACCGCAGCGCCTGTGCCTGCAGGTCTCGGGGCTAGACATCCACTATCTCTGCTGCAAGACCAGATCAGTGACATTTTCGTGGGCATGGGCTGGGAAATCGCCGAAGGCCCTGAGCTCGAGAGCGAATGGTTCAACTTCGATGCACTCAACTTCGACGTTGATCACCCGGCTCGAGCCATGCAAGACACTTTCTTCGTCGACCCGATCGATTCGCACCTCGTTCTTCGCACCCACACCTCACCGGTTCAGGTTCGTTCGCTGCTAGAGCGCGAACTTCCGGTTTATGTGCTTTGCCCAGGTCGCGTTTTTCGCACCGATGAGCTAGACGCAACTCACACTCCGGTGTTTCACCAGGTCGAAGGATTAGCAATCGACAAGGGCCTAACCATGGCCGACCTTCGCGGAACCCTCGAGCACTTCGCCCGAGCCATGTTCGGCGAAGAGGCCAAGATTCGTTTGCGCCCATCATTCTTTCCGTTCACCGAACCCTCGGCCGAGCTAGACGTTTGGCACCCGGGTGCCAAGGGCGGCGCTCGCTGGGTCGAGTGGGGCGGTTGCGGCATGGTCAACCCGAATGTTTTGCGTGCAGCTGGCATTGACCCCGAGCAGTATCAGGGCTTCGCCTTCGGTATGGGCATCGAGCGCACGCTGATGTTCCGCAACGGTGTTCTCGACATGCACGACATGGTCGAGGCCGACGTTCGTTTCAGCCAGCAGTTTGGAGTGGTGCTCTAAATGCGCGTTCCATTGTCATGGCTAGCCGAAGCAGCCACCCTACGTTCTAACTCAACGGCCGAATCGGTCATGGCCGAATTGGTCAAGATCGGTCTCGAAGAAGAGGGCGTTCACTCGTTCGGACTAACCGGCCCACTTGTTGTCGGCGAGGTGCTCGAATTCGTCGCCGAACCACAGAGCAATGGCAAAACCATTCGCTGGTGCCAGGTTCGCGTCGCTCCGGCAGGCGCAAAAGCTGCCGATGGTGGCGAGGATGTTCGCGGCATCGTCTGCGGAGCTGGCAACTTTGAGGTTGGCGACAAGGTCGTGGTCTGTCTACCTGGCGCTGTTCTACCTGGAGATTTCAAGATCGCGGCTCGTTCGACCTACGGTCACATCAGCGATGGCATGATGGCTTCGGCTCGAGAGCTTGGCATTAG
>WLFI01000002.1 GCA_009703845.1 Actinomycetota bacterium | reverse complement strand
GATACCTGCACACCATGGGTAACCGCTGCCGTCAGCCTTGATTTGCTCTTCAAGAGCAACAAGCTCAGCATCGGTGGTAGGAACGCTGTAACCATTTGCAGCGAATGCAGATGGGTTGTAGAAGACCAGAGTCTTCATGTTGGCTGAAACTGGAAGACCGTAGATCTTGCCGTCAACCTGTGCAAGTGAGTCCCAACCAGGAACCAAAGTCGAGGTCGACTTGGTAACGTCGTAGACCTCGTCTAGTGGAACTAGGTTGTCAACTAGACCCTTTAGACCACCTGGCTGTGGCCATAGTGCGATGTCTGGCTCTTGACCAGCTTCGATCTTCACCTTGATGTCCGTGTCGAACGATGCAAGCGAAGTGAAGGTGATTTCGATGCCGTTAGCGTCACCGAACTCGGTTAGAGTCTCCTGAAATGCCTTTGCGTCAGCCTCACCGTAGCCACCAAAAATGGTGACTTTGCCGTCACCGGCAGGGGTCGATGGAGCACAGGCAGCCAGTCCGACGGTTGCGAGCGAAGCTGCAGCAGCAGCTGCGACTAGGCGCATACCCTTCTTCATGTGGTTTCCTTTCCTAAGAAAACGGCAGAGCTCTTGCAAAGCCGTCTGCCACAAAATCTAGAGCACTTTGTAAGCGTTTTTAGTTGCGAAACGGGAACGTTATCGAAAAGTTGTAAACGCTTACAATTTTTACAAATCGAGTCTAAGTTGACAATTTTTTACAACGGGATTTGATGAGCTTTATGCTCGCGGCCACGGTCGCTAGCGCCGCACCAAACCGGCTTCAACTGTCGCAGTCACCGGCACCGGGTCGCAGAGTTCGCCAACAAACTGGCCGTCAACCTCGTTTACAAAGCCGATCAAGTACCAGCCATCTCTGCCCTTGACGATTCGAGCCGCATAAACCAATGGGTCTTCGAATGCTTTGGCCTTGTTGAAATCGATCTGGGTCAGGTCGGCACGCACGGCCACCGAATAGGTTGCGTCGCGCTGCCCAAATTCGGCAAGTCGCTCTGCGCTCAACTCGCGCCAGCCGCAGCAAAAAACCAGCACGGGCACGCCGTCGACAATCTCAAACTGAAAAACCTCGAGTTGGCCGAAACCTTGCCCGGGCGAAGAAAGTGGGGGTTGAACATCCCAGTTCAATAAATCGGTGGATGTCGCGTGCCCGAGTACACCTCGGGTGGCAGGCTCGCCGTGGTTGGCGCGAGCTGTGACCAGCATGTGCCAAGTGCTCGGGTCGTTTTCGAAACGGAACACCCAAGGGTCACGCCACGCTTCATCGTGCCAGATTGTTTTGTCGAGCTTTTCGTACCAACGCGCATCGGCCGACACCATCGGCTCGCTCGACACTTTGGTCCACTCCATAAGGTCGGCCGAGGTAGCCGCACCGATGGTTTGCACGTCTCCCCCGTCTTCACGACTGGTGCCGGTGTAAAACATCCACCACAGGCCGTTATCGTCGCGAATCACCGAGCCGGTCCAGGTGGTCCACGAGTCGAAGGCCGGTGAGTCAGAAACAATCAGCGCGTCTCGCACGACGGTCCAGTTGGTTAGGTCGTCAGAAACTGCATGGCCAACGATCGGGTTTCTGTGGCGACGCACCGGGTCGCCGAGCGCTCGGCTGGCGTGCAGATAGAAGGCGTGGTACCGCTGCCCATCGAAAACATACCAAGAATCCCAAATCCATTTGTCTTCAAGACGAAGTGCCATGAGTTCTCCTCGGATGCTGTGCCGCTGTGTTTGCCTAAAGCCTAGGCGACACCCGCTGATAGGCTAAAACCAACCCTGGCCCCTATAGCTCAGGGGATAGAGCGTCGCTCTCCGGAGGCGAAAGCGCAGGTTCGAATCCTGCTAGGGGCGCATGTTCGGAATCGACTGGCTAGACCCACACACGCTCATCCGTGATTACGGAAACATTGCCGTGTTCATCACCTGCATCATCGTCTACGTCGAGACGGGACTGCTGGTCGGCTTCTTCTTGCCGGGCGATTCGCTGCTGTTCCTAATCGGCCTGTTTCTGGCCTCACCCCAAGCCCCAATGCCGCTTTGGCTGGCATGCATCCTCATCTCGACGAGCGCCTGGCTTGGCGATCAAACCGGTTATTGGATAGGTCGCAAAGCTGGACCGGCCGTGTTCAACAAACCAGACTCCAAACTCTTTTCACACCGCAATGTCGAAGCCACCGAAAGGTTCTTTGCTAAGTACGGTTCGAAGGCAATCATCGTCGCCCACTTTGTTCCGGTGATGCGAACCTTTGTTCCGGTTGCTGCCGGTGTTGGCAAAATGCCCTATCCGCAGTTTTTGCGACTCAACTTCATTGCCGTGATTGTTTGGGGCAGCGGTGTCACCACGCTGGGCTATTTCTTGGGCGGAGTTCCGTTCGTGAACGAGCATGTCGAACTGGTAACCCTGAGCTTCATCGTGCTGTCATTCATTCCGATTGCGCTCGAACTTCTCAAAGTGTGGCGCGAACGCCGCGCATCCAAGTAGAGGTTTATTCACTTTACGAGTTTGAAAACTCGGATGCTCGTTTAGCGCGTTTTTAGGTAGCCGATCAATGCCGACAGTGCTTGTGCTCGGTGGCTTAGCGCGTTCTTGACTTCTGGCTCGAGCTCGGCGGCGGTGACTTCGAACCCTTCTGGAATGAATACCGGGTCGTACCCGTGACCATGCTCACCGCGCTCGGCGAACGCTATGCTGCCCGGCCAGTTGCCGGTAAAACACAGCTCTTCGGTTTCAGAAACCAGGGCGATGGTGCAGACAAACGCAGCCGAGCGATGAGCTGGGCTGATGTCGGCCATTTGACGCAAGAGCAGTTGGCGGTTTTGCACGTTGTCGCGACCACCGGCCCAGATGGCGGTAAAAATACCTGGCGATCCACCCAGAATGTCGACACACACCCCCGAATCATCGGCGATCGAAGGCATGCCGGTGTGTTCGTAGGCGGCACGAGCCTTGATTAGAGCGTTCTCGGCGAAGGTGGTGCCGTTTTCGATTGGCTCAGGGCCGGTGTACCCGATCAGGTCGAGGTCGGCGACGGCTGGCTGCAAGATGGCTCGCAACTCGGCGACCTTGCCTGCATTGTGGGTGGCTAGAACAAACTTCACGCTCCGCGGCTCCTCTTATTTATGTCTCGGGTTAGTTGCCGAGCGCGGCGGCCTGCATTGCGGTTAGTTCGCCGGTGCCCTTGAGCGCTAGGTCGAGCAGCTTGTTCAGTTCGTCACGGTCGAAGGCTTCGCCCTCGGCGGTTCCCTGAACCTCAACGAATTTGCCTGAGCCGGTGACGACCACGTTCATGTCGGTCTCGGCACGAACATCCTCGGTGTAGGCCAAGTCAAGATAAGGCTCGCCGCCGATGATGCCAACCGAAATGGCAGCAACAGAATCTTTTAGAACCTTGGCGTTAGCTGGAATGTGCTTTTTTGACTTTGCCCATTCGATAGCGTCAACCAGCGCGACGTAAGCGCCAGTAATCGCAGCGGTGCGAGTGCCGCCGTCGGCCTGAAGCACGTCGCAGTCGATCACGATGGTGTTTTCACCGAGCGCCTTGACGTCGACCACGGCGCGAAGGCTGCGGCCGATCAGGCGCGAGATTTCGTGGGTGCGGCCACCAACCTTGCCCTTCATCGACTCGCGGTCACTGCGGTCGTGAGTTGCGCGTGGCAACATGGCATATTCGGCGGTGACCCAGCCCTCGCCCTTGCCAACTTTCCAGCGCGGAACGCCAGGCGTGAACGACGCGGTGCAGAGCACGCGGGTTGCACCGAAGTGAATCAGCACCGAGCCTTCTGGGTGGTCGCTCCAGGCGCGCTCGATCTTGATTTCGCGAAGGTCATCAACCTGGCGGCCGTCTACTCTGGTCATTTTTGCCTCTCTTGGCGTTGTGAAAATCTGGGCGGATGCTCTACCCGAGCTGCTCGACGCTGGCAACCTCTGGCCCCAAGAACCTTCTGGCCAACTTGCCGAACGAGGTTGCGTCACCGGTAGCTTGAAAGCGAAGGGTGGGGGTCTGGTCTGACGTGCGAAGAAGGTCGTGGGCCACGAGCGTGCGATAGACGTCTTTGGCGGTCTCTTCGGCACTTGAAACTAGCGTGACGTTATCGCCCATGACATACGAAATAGCGCCGGTGAGTAGCGGATAGTGCGTGCATCCGAGCACCAGGGTATCGACGCCGGCGGCCTTGATTGGCGCAAGATATTCCTCGGCGACAGCCATCAGCGCAGGCCCAGAAGTGACGCCACGTTCAACGAATTCAACAAAACGTGGGCAGGCTTCGCTTGAAATTTGCAGGTCGACCGCTGCGGCAAAGGCATCGTCGTAAGCGCCTGAGGCAATGGTCGCGTTGGTGCCAATCACGCCGATTTTGCGATTGCGAGTTGAAGCAACGGCTCGACGAACGGCCGGTTGAATCACCTCGACAACGGGAATGCCGCGACCTTCGGTGTAGCGCTCGCGTGCATCTCGCAGCACGGCGGCCGAGGCGGAGTTGCAGGCAATCACCAAAAGTTTGACGCCCTCATCAACCAGGCGATCCATTACCCCGAGAGCCAACTCACGAACCTCTTGGATGCTCTTCGGGCCGTATGGCGAATTGGCAGTGTCGCCAACATAGATGATGCTTTCGTTTGGCAACTGGTCGATGATCGCGCGAGCCACGGTTAGCCCGCCGACTCCCGAGTCAAAGATTCCAATTGGTGCATCATTCACGCGCTCAAGTCTATTCGCGTAACTTCTTGGCAGGTCATTTTGGGTTAGCGCTGCGCTGGTATTTCACTAGGCTTGAAGGCGTGTTGACCTCTTCTGCTCTGCTAACCGACCGCTACGAACTGACCATGCTTCAGGCCGCGCGGCACTCGGGCAAGGCCGACCGCCCTTCGGTGTTCGAGGTTTTCTGCCGCTCACTACCGGGCGGGCGTCGGTACGGAGTGGTTGCCGGAACCGGGCGACTGCTGGAGCGCATCCGTGATTTCAGGTTCGAAGAAGCCGAACTCGAATACCTGAGGGCAAACAAGGTGGTTGACTCTGCCACTATCGACTGGTTGGCAAACTACAAGTTCGAGGGCAACATCTGGGGCTATCGCGAGGGCGAGCTCTATTTTGCCTACTCCCCCGTTCTCACCGTTGAAGCCACATTCGAGCAAGCGGTTGTGCTCGAAACAATCATTTTGTCGGTGCTGAACTTTGATTCTGCGGTGGCTGCGGCCGCCTCGAGAATGGTGAGTTCGGCCGGTGGAAGATTCTTGGCTGAAATGGGCGGGCGACGAACCAACGAGATTTCGGCGGTGGCCGCTGCTCGAGCCGCCTACATCGCCGGGTTCGAGGCAACATCGAACCTAGAAGCCGGCCGCTCTTGGGGCATTCCAACCATGGGCACCGCCGCCCACGCCTTCACCCTGCTGCACGACACCGAAGAACAGGCGTTTCGCGCTCAGGTAGAAACCTTCGGCCCCGGCACAACCCTTTTGGTCGACACCTACGACACCGATCGAGCAGTTCGTTTGGCAGTGGATGTTGCTGGCCCCGAGCTCGGCGCAGTGCGCATCGACTCTGGCGACCTAGGTGTTGAAGTTAGCCGTGTGCGAGCTCTGCTCGACTCGCTCGGCGCAACCAAAACCAAGATCACCGTCACCAACGACTTGAACGAGTACTCGATTGCGGCGCTGGCTGCGGCACCCGTCGACAACTATGGCGTGGGCACCTCGGTGGTTACCGGTTCGGGCGTTCCAACCGCGAGTTTTGTCTACAAGCTGGTTGCGTTCGAAGACGAAGGTGGCGATTGGGTGAGCGTGGCAAAGCGCTCTGTTCAGAAGGCCAATGTCGGCGGGCGAAAGTTTGCCATGCGCCGCCACAATGATGCGGGTATCGCAACTACTGAACTGCTTGCGCCGGGCGCGCACCCGGATGTCACCGCTCTAGATCGTGAACTGCTGGTGCCGTTGGTTGTTGAGGGTGAATTGCAGAGCGAACACATGGGTGTCGCCGGTGTAGCCAGCGCAAGAGCGCATCATGCCGAGGTCAAAAAAGCCTTGCCACTTCAGGCTTTGCGTTTGATGCGCGGCGAGCCTGGTATTCCAACTCAGTTCATCTAGCGCCGGGCGCTACTTATCTGAGTCGGCTGGAGGCTCTGGGCGAAGGCCGTCGTAAATCTCTTGGCAGATAGGGCAAATCGGAAACTTTTGCGGGTCACGACCCGGCACCCAGACCTTGCCGCAAAGTGCGATGACCGGTGTGCCCATAACGGCGGACTCAACGATTTTCTCTTTGCGCACATAGTGCGAAAAGCGTTCGTGGTCACCCGGTTCTAGGTGCTGGGTCTGCTCTTCAAGAAGCAGCCCTCCGCCTAGGTCGGTGTTTTGATTGCCGTCAATGCCTGACATTTACTTCCTTGCTGCTTTGCGAACCGCTTCAGCAACTCGAGTCGAAACATCTGGGTGAAACACACTCGGAATGATGTATGAAGCGTTCAATTCTTTCTCTTCAACGCAGTCGGCCAGCGCACCGGCAGCAGCGAGAAGCATCTTCTCGCTAATTTTATGCGCGCCGGCATCGAGCAAGCCCCTGAAGAATCCGGGGAAGGCGAGCACGTTGTTGATCTGGTTCGGAAAATCGCTTCGACCGGTGGCAACCACCGCGGCATGCTTTGCCGCCTCGGCTGGTTCGATCTCTGGGTTTGGGTTGGCGAGAGCGAAGACGATCGCACCCTTGGCCATGGCGGCAATGTCAGATTCGTCTAGCAGGTTCGCCGCCGACACTCCGATGAACACATCTGCGCCGCGAACTGCCTCTTTGAGGGTGCCAACAAACTTGGCTGCGTTGGTGTTTTGCGAAACCCACTCAAGCGTCGAGCCATCGGCGATGTCTGGTCGACCCTCATAAACCACGCCCTGCTGGTCGGCAACCACGGCGTTTTTGAGGCCGGCGGCAAACATCAGTTTGAGCACGGCCGTACCCGCGGCGCCAGCGCCCGACATGACTAGGCGAACATCCTCTATTTTCTTGCCAACAACCTTTAGAGCGTTTCTTAGCGCTGCGACACAAACAATCGCGGTGCCGTGCTGGTCATCATGAAAGACGGGGATGTCTAGCTCGGCGCGAAGTCTCTCTTCGATCTCGAAGCAGCGCGGCGCCGAAATGTCTTCGAGGTTGATGCCGGCAAAGCCGGGTGAGATTGCTTTGACGGTGCGAACGATTTCGTCAACGTCTTGGGTGTCTAGACAGATTGGAAAGGCGTCGATTTCGGCAAAGCGCTTGAAAAGCGCCGCCTTGCCTTCCATGACCGGCATGGCTGCAAGCGGCCCGATGTTGCCCAAGCCGAGCACCGCAGAACCGTCGGTGACCACTGCGATGGTGTTGCGCTTGATGGTCAGTCGACGAGCGTCGCTCGGGTCTTTGACGATTGCCTCACAGATTCGAGCTACACCGGGTGTGTAAATGAGCGAAAGGTCGTCGCGGTTGCGAATTGGCAACTTCGATTCGATGGTTAGTTTTCCGCCGAGGTGAGCCAAGAATGTGCGGTCAGAAACTTTGCCAACGACCACGCCTTCAAGCGCTTTGAGTTTGGCAACGATTTCTTCGCCGTGATCTGAGTTTCGGGTGGCACAGGTGAGGTCAACGCGAACGCGTTCTGAGTCTGAGTGGTTTACGTCGAGGGCAGTGACACTACCACCGGATGCTTCGATAACACTGGTTAGCTCTGACACCGCCGTAGCTTTTGCGGGCGCTTCAAGACGCATGGTTATGGAGTACTGAACTGACGGCGCGCTCGACATGGTTTTAGTCTGCCACGACCGCGGCCATTTCGTTAGCCTACGAACGAGATTGTTACTTGAGGTCGCCTAAATCGCCCAAAACCACGGTAATCGTAATGTTTTCGGTGCCTCTGGTGACCTCGAGTGTCGCGGCTGAGCCGGCTGGCTCGGCTCTCACAGCGGCGGTTAGATCGGCGGCCGTGTCGATCTTGTAGCCGTTGAAACTGGTGACGATGTCGCCTACCTTTAGCCCGGCCTTCTCGCCAGGGCCACCTGGAGTGAGCTCGCCGACTAGGGCACCCGATGAGAAACCATCGGTTTCTTGCCCAGCGTTGCCGACCATGGCGCCCAGTAGTGCGTGGCTGGCTTTTCCGTCTTTCATGAGTTCTTCGGCGATGCGTTTGGCAATGTTCGATGTGATGGCAAAGCCGACACCGATGTTTCCGCTCTGGCTGGCCGAGGTGGTCGCGCCCGCGGTAGCGATTGCGACGTTGATGCCGATTAGTTGGCCCTGTGAGTTGACCAAAGCGCCACCCGAGTTGCCCGGGTTGATGGCTGCATCGGTTTGCAGAACTCGCAGGCTAACCGGAGCAGCACCTGTGCCGTTCCACCACTGCAGGCTCGAGCCGTCTTTATTGGTTTCTGAACTTGCGACCTGAATGGTTCGGTTGAGAGCTGAAATGACACCGGTTGTGACGCTGTTTTCGAGGCCAAGCGGTGCACCTAGGGCGACAACCGAGTCGCCGACATTGACCTTTGACGAATCTGCCCACTCGATTGGAGTGAACGCACCGGCAGCCGAGATTTTGATGACGGCTAGGTCGTTGTTTGGGTCGGTGCCCACGATGTCTGCGACATAGATTTTGCCATCGAGGGTTTTTACGGTGACCTTTGGGTTGGCCGAAGCGCCCGAGAGTGTGACCACGTGAGCGTTGGTGAGAATGTAGCCGTCGGCGGTCAAAAAGACGCCTGATCCACTGCCGCCGTCATTAGCCGAGCTGACCGAAATGGTCACCACCGATGGAAGCGCCTTCGATGAAGCGCCAGTTACCCAGTTAACCGAGTCGGTGTTGTTCACCACAACTGCTGCCGGTGCGGTGCTGAGCATGTAGCCGCCAACGCCGATGACTCCGCCAACCACGCCGCTGACCAGAGAGGCAATCACGACGGTGCCGAGCACGCCTAACGACGGTTTCTTTTGAGCCGGCGCTGCTGGAGCAGCCGGTAGCTGAATCGGGGTGTCAAACAAGAACTGTCTGTTCACCTGGTTCGATGAAACTGGGCCGTTTTGATCGGTCAATTGGAAACCCCTTCAGGTTTGTGTCGGTCTAAACAGACCCTTACACGTCAACCTGAATAGTTTATGAAAACATCCTGAGAGTTAGTTTGAAACCATCAGCACCCCACAGCGCTCGGATGCTCAAGGCAGGTCTTGCCCACGAGTACAGCTACCCCGCCGAGGTTCGGCTTCTCGTTGGCGACAACTATCTCGACCGAAGGTGCGACCTTGGTTACTTGAAACGGAAGTGTCAACCACCGACCACCTGGCAAAACCCGCACCTCGCTCTTGAAGTTCACGCTCATTCGCACGGTGTAGCGGCCGACGTTTTTGTAACGATGACGCACCTGCGACCGCCCCGAAACTGCAGAGTCTCCGGTGGTCCAGCGATAAGACACGGGAGTGAACCTGAGCATGGTTGGTTTGCCGAGCAGCAGTGCTAGGTGTTGATGGCGAGTGGCGGTTGAGGCCAGCAGCACGGGCTGGCCCGGTTTTATCGATTGGTAAACGTTGCTCTTTATGGTTGGGCGATCTGGAGTGGCCGAGAAAAACCTGCGCTGAGGAACGATTAGCTTGGTGGACTTAGGTGACGTTGAAACCCGGCCACTCGCGGAGCCCGAGCTTTGGGCTGGCGGCCCGACCGAGGTGGTTTGACTTGTCACGAGCCAACTGGCGCAAACGGTGACCGTGTCACCAGTCTTGAGCGAACTCAGTTTTAGGCTTTGCGCCGTGCCGGCATCCGTGTTGCATTTTGGAGCAGCGGCTTGGGCCGGGCTCAACACCGCAGGAAACCCAGTGATGAGACCGCTAGCCAGGACCACACCGAAAACTCTGGCCGCAAACTTCATGCGTGAAGAATAGGTTCTTTCAAGCCGGGCTGCGGGAGTTATTCACAGCGCCCGTTAACGCACAAAAACCCAGCCAAATTGACTGGGTTTTTGTTACTGGTTGCGGGGGCAGGATTTGAACCTACGACCTCCGGGTTATGAGCCCGGCGAGCTACCGAACTGCTCCACCCCGCGGCGAACCTCCACTCTAACACGAAAGGAAGGCTTACCCCAAACTGGGTTGAACAGCCGGCAGCTGCGAACTACTTGTTGGCCAGAACAGCTGCCTCGATAGCGGCTTGCAGAGCCTTGTCGGCTTCGCCGTATGCCGCCCAGTCGCCAGCCTTCATGGCTGCAACCTTGGCTGCGAAGGCATCTTTAGCTGCCTGCAGAGCCTTGGCTACGGCCGGGTTGGCATTGCCTGGGTCAACCGGGTCAACCGGATCGACAGGGTCAACGACACCCGCGTCTCCGCCGAAGAGTGCGTTCAAAGCACCGTCGAGGGTGTCTTCGAAGGCGATCTTGTCACCGAAGGCAACAAGAATCTTCTTCAATAGCGGGAACGAGGTTTCACCGGTTGACTGAACGTAAACCGGCTGCACATAAAGCAGACCGCCACCAACCGGAAGGGTCAGCAGGTTGCCATTGAGCACCTTGGTTGAACCCTGACGAAGCAGGTTGAGCAACCTTGAAACCTCTGGGTCAACCGAGAACGAGTTCTGCACTTGACCCGGGCCGGGCACGATCGTTGTGCGAGGCAGGGTTAGCAGGCGCAGTTTTCCGAACTCGGCCGAAACTTGACCAGCTTTGCTGCCGGCATCCGAGTTTGCCACCAAATAGCCCGTCAAAACATTTCGACTTGACTCACCAGTAGACCTAGGAATGAACGTTGAGTAGACCGAGTAGGCCGGAGCCTTGGTGCCAGGCACCTTCATGGTCAAGAAGTAAGGCGGCTGCTCGAGCTTGGTGTCGCTAACAGGGTCGTTTGGAGTCATCCAGGCGTCTTGCTGCGAGTAGAACGAACCGGCATCTTGAACGTGGTACTGACCGAGAATTAGTCGCTGAACCTTGAACATGTCAGCCGGGTAGCGAACCTGACTCATCAGCGCGCCAGACATTTCTGATACCGGGCGAAGCGTGCCTGGGTAGACCTTTTGCCAGGTTTGCAAGATCGGGTCTTTGTCATCCCAGGCATAGAGCTTCACCGAACCGTCGTAGGCATCAACCGTTGCCTTGACCGAGTTGCGAATGTAGTTGATGTCTGGGTTACCCGTTGTGTACTCGCCCGATGAGTCGGCGATAGCGTCATCGAAAGACTCTGAGCGCGAGTAAGGGTATTGATTCGAGGTGGTGTAACCATCGACGATCCAAACCACGCGGCCATCAACAACGGCCGGATAGGTGTCGGAGTCGAGGGTTAGGTATGGAGCCACAGCTGCGATGCGATCGATTGGGTTTCGGTCGTAAAGAATCTGTGACGAGTCGGTGATTGCGTCTGAAAGCAAAATTTGCTCGCTCTGGAACTTGAGTGCATAGGCAACTCGAGCCAGCAGGTTATTCAGCTTCGGCCCACCGTTGCCCTCGAACGTGGTGTAAGTCTGCTCGGCACCGTCTGCGCCGCCCGGGTAGTCGAGCTCACGTGGCTTGCCGGCGTCGGTAGCACCAACGATTGAGTAAGGCGGTGAGTTTTCACCGAAGTAGATGCGCGGTTCGAACTTGCCGAGCGCACCTTCAGAGGGGATGCTCGCCTGCAGGAACACAGGCTGACCGTCTACCGAACCCTGGTTACCGTAAGCGGCTACCAGACCGTATCCGTGGGTGTAAACGACCACGTTGTTGTACCAGCTCTGCGAGTCGCCAAGGCCAGACTGGTTTAGCTCGCGTACCGCTAGAACGGTGTCTTGGGTCTTTCCGTCGATGGTGTAGCGGCTCACGTCGAGGTGATCTGCGAAACCGTAGTACTGCTTGATCTGCTCAAGCTGGCGGAACGACGGTGAAACCAGGTAAGGGTCGATGATTCGAATGTTCGCCGTGGTCTCTGCGTCTTTGCGCAAGGCACCCTGGGTTGCCGTGGTCTTGGCGTCGTATTCGATGCTCTCGATGTTTTCGAGCCCATACGCCTTGATGGTGGCTTCAATGTTGCGCTGAATAAACGGCGCTTCTAGGGTTCGCTCGTTTGGCACGACCTGGAAGTTCTGCACGAGCCATGGGTAAAGCGATCCGAGAATCAGCGACGAAACGATCATCAGCGCGGTGCCGATGAGCGGCAATTTCCAGCGTCCGATGAATGCGGCAACCAGAAAGAGCATGGCCACGAGGGCGGCGATTCCGGCAAGAATCTGTAGACCGGGAATTGTGGCATTTACATCGGCAAAGGTGGCGCCTGTGTAAAGACCGGACGGGCTGGTCAAGGTCGAATACTGGTCGAGCCAAAGGCTGGCTCCCTGGCTCACCAAGAACAGGGCCGCGGTGATTCCAACTTGGATGCGCGCGGCGCGAGTCATGCTCGAGTCGCGGCCGCGAAACTTGATGCCGCCGTTGACTAGGTGAACTAGAGCCGACACAATCGCGGCGAAGAACAGCGCGGTCGAGATAAAGGCCACGGCCGAGGTCAGGAACGGAAGCTGAAACAGGTAGAACGAAACATCCAAGTTGAATTGGGCGTCGTCTTCGGGGGTAGGCACGCCGTTGACGAACAGCAGCGCTTGCTCCCAGCGAGAAGCCGCCGCCAGGCCGGCGAGCACGGCCAAGATTCCCGGGATACCGATTAGCACCACCTTGCGAAGTTGGTTTAGCAGTTCACGGTATTGACCAAACGGGTCGCGGTCATCGGCGGTGCGTGCATAGATAGGGCGGGTTTTGAAAGCCAACCAGATGGCGACCCCGACAACAATTCCCATGGTGAGGGCACCGATGGCGAACATGGCAACCTTTGCCCAAAGTTGGGTGAACAGCACACTTGAATAGCCGAGTTGCTCGAACCACAAGAGGTCTGTATAAAAACCCGAACTCGAAACGAGCGCGAAGCCGATGGCGACGACAATGAGGGTGGCAACGCGAGCTGGGGTAAATCTCTTCGATGCACTAACTCTCGTGGTCTGCGACATTTTTCTCCTTGGATGCTGGTGTTGCTGGATTTGCGTTGCGTGAAGTTATTTGGTGGCTGGACAGTTCAGGGTTGGTGAGATTGGTGTGCCGTCGCGAATGTCTGACAAGAAGTCGAGCGCATCTTCGATAGTCTCGACCGCTCTGGCTTTCATACCAGCGGGCACGTTTCCAACCATTTCGTCACAGTTAGTCATTGGGCCGATGAAGTACTCGGCACCGGCTTTCTTGGCGGCAATCATTTTTAGCCTGATCCCACCAATGGGTCCAACCGAACCATCGGGTGCGATTGTTCCCGTGCCTGCGACATATTTGCCGCCGTTCAGGGCTCCGGGAGACAGCAGATCGATAATGCTCAGCGAGAACATTAGACCGCCCGAAGGCCCGGTTACGTCGCCAAGATCGATCTTTACGTTGATCGGAAATTCGTAGCGGTAGCCCACAAAGATGCCGACGCGGTATTTGCCGTCGGTGTCTAGAACCGGCTTGATTGAGACTGTTTTTTCTTGCTTGCCGCGAAGCACCTTTATGTCGACGGCATTGCCGCCCGAATCAGCGATCACGTTGGTGATGTCTTCGTACCATTTCACCTCGACACCGTTTACCGAAAGAATCTGGTCGTCCACTTTGAGCTTCGAGAAGCTGGGGCCGTCTTTCTTGATCGAATCGATAGCAACCACCGAGTCGACCTTGTAACCCTGATTTCTCAGCGCCACTGCCACAGCATCGCGCTGGGAATCGAGCATCATTTGAGTTGTTTCAGCCTGTTGCTCTTCTTTGGTGACTCCGGCCGGGTAAATCTTGCTGTATTCGACAACTTCGTTTTCAGACGATAGTTGAGCCCAAAAAACTTCAATCCATGACGGCAAAGACTCTGGCCCGCCGCGGGTCTGAACGGTTAGCACATCGAAGTTTCCTTCACCCGCGTAGGTTTTGGCCCCCTCGATTGTGATGATGTCGCGGCCATCCATTGTGGCTAACGCATTGAATGTTGGGCCCGGCATTTCGATGATGTACGGAGCGGGCGACGCGAGAGCAGCGACAACTCCGAAAACTCCGAGAAAAACCAGGGTTCGACGAATGACTCGTTTCACCGCGGCGCGCCAAGCTTCACGTGCCTGCTGCGAACGTGCAGCCAAGCCCTCTTCCCATTCCTGGTCGCCGATCATGCCCGATATTCCTCCTGCTCTAAAGCCTAGGCGCATGACTCGGGGATGCTTCGCGCAAGGCTCTTCGCTGGGTGACGCTTAGGGCGAACAGGGTCAAAAACCCTTCGGTTTCTGGGGTGGATTTGGTGCGTCGGGTTTAACCTAAAGGCGAGGTGTGCAAGTGAACGAAAATCAAGATGGCATGAACCCTGAAGACTTCAGCGAGTTTTTGCGCGAGTTTTTGTCGAAGCAGAACGGCATTGATGCCGAAGCGCTGGCGAAAGCGGCCGGCATACCGAACGATCCAAAAGCGCTTGAGCAGATGCTCAAAAACTTCTCGGCAGCGATGTCGGCCAGTGCCGAGGGCAGCAATGGCGGCGTCAACTGGAAACTCGCACTCGATCAGGCGAAATCGCTAGCAGCATCCGGCTCAAAGTCGATTACCGACGCCGAACGTCGCAGCATTACCGATGCCGTTTCGATCGGAACCCTGTGGCTAGACGCCGTGACAACTGTCGGTTCACTGACCACCGAGCCCAAGCTACTAACTCGTGAGCTCTGGGTTGCCGACTCAATCTCGCTGTTTCAAGAGTTGAGCCAGCCGGTCGCCGAAAGAATGGCAACAGCGCTGAGCCAAACCATGCAGCAGAACCTACCCGAAGAACTCGACGGCATGATGGCGGGTGCTGGAGCGTTCATGAAGGCCGCTGGCGGCGCCATGTTTGCCATGCAACTCGGGCAGGCGCTCGGCAAGCTTTCACAGAACGTGATGAGCGGAAGCGACGTGGGTCTGCCGATATTTCAAGAGCGGGCAGCGTTTGTGCCGCAGAACCTCACGGCGTTCATCCAAGAGCTTGAACTGGCTGAAGACCAGGCAACCATTTTTCTCGCCATTCGCGAAATGGCCTTCGCTCGCCTGTTCAAAAACAGCCGGTGGTTGCGCGATTCGGTGGTGGCCCAGATATCGACCTATGCAAGCGAAATCAGCATCGACACCGAGAATCTTCGCGAGCTAGCCGAAGGGGCAGACCTGAATGACCCAGAGCAACTTCGGGCGGCACTCGAGTCTGGCGCTTTGATTGCGAAACGAACCGAAGAGCAAGAGCGCGCCCTGGCATCAATCGAAACCCTGCTGGCTTTGATTGAGGGCTGGGTCGAGGTTGTCACCGAAGAAGCAACTAAGTTGCTTCCGACCGCAAGTGCGATCTCTGAAGCGGTCAGGCGCCGCCGCGCGGCCGGTGGCCCAGCCGAACTAACCTTCGGCACCCTGGTCGGGCTTGAGCTTCGCCCACGCCGAATTCGCGAAGCCGCCGCACTTTGGCGCGAAGTTACCAATGCGGTCGGCACACAAAAACGCGATGATCTGTGGAACCACCCAGATTTGCTTCCGACCAGCGAAGAAGTTGACTCCCCCGGCCTGTTGCTTGCTCGAATCAACCTCTTTGGTTCGGGTGACGCGATGGATGAAGCGCTCAAGAAGTGGCTCGGCGAATAGTCGCAGCCCAGTAGCAGCCCTTACTCGGCATTTTGCGCCTGAGCCTGTGAGTTATTTCTGCAGACCGTCGTTATTTGCCCCAAAATCTTCGCGTGGTCATCAAGATAAATCCGGCACGGGTGCCAGTTTGGCGAAGTCCCACTAGCTTGCAGCTCGGGCTGGGCAACACCTCGATTCGGCTCGACAACCTGACCAGTCCCCAAGAACAATTGCTGCAGTTGCTCTATCGAGGGGTGGCCGACGCAGCCATCGATGACGTGGCACGTGATGTGGGAGCATCCAAGTCAGAAACAGCGGCTCTCGTGGCACGCGTGGCACCGGCACTTATTCAGGTGGAAGAACGGCAAACCAAGCGAACGGCTGACCCGGAAAACACTGACCCGTTCATCGCCCAGGCTTTCGCCGAAATCATCCGAGCCAGTTTTTCGACCGACCGAGATGGGGCGCTGGTGCTCGCAAACCGGGCTAGCAAACGCATTTTCATCAACGAACTCAACCGAGTTG
>WLFI01000019.1 GCA_009703845.1 Actinomycetota bacterium | reverse complement strand
GAAGTCAGGAACACAGACAATCACCGACTGCGATTCGGAAAGCATTAGGTGGCACAAGCGCACCACCTCGTGAAGCCATCGGCTTTCTAATACCGAGTTGTGTTCAACAAACCCTGGCATCACCGAAATTGATGCAAGTTGGTTTGCAGCCCACTGTTCATGCTCGTGAGAGGGCACTAGTTCCGCGCGGTAATCTTCACCCGTCCAAGACTTATCGACGCGGACCATGCGATCGGGGCAGGCAACTTTTAGAAGTTCTCCAAACGAAAGAGCCTGGCGCGCAGCCAAGGTCTGGCAGAGTTCGAGAATCTTGGGCGTGACTAAAACTCTTTCACTCACAACCGAGGCGACCGCTGAGAGTTCACCACCGAAGCTACTGGATTCGGCTATCTCAACTACGAATCCGGTTCGGTTCTTCGCTGACCGACCAAAAGGCACTTCGACCAACTGCCCTACTCTGATCGAGTCGGCTAGTCCGTCTGGTATTTGGTAGTCAAAATATCTGTCTAACTGTGGAAGCGCCGAGTCGAAAGCGACCCTAGCCACCTGAGCAATCGACATTAGGCACCTATAGCGCGCAACAGCTCAGCGGTTCGATCTGTTCTTTCCCATGTGAAGTCGGTGAGTTCTCGGCCGAAGTGTCCGTAGGCTGCCGTCTGAGCATAAATGGGTCGCAATAGATTTAGATCGTGCACAATGGCTGCGGGTCTAAGGTCAAATACCTCGAGAATCGCGTCGCGAATTTTGCGCTCGTCAAACTTTTCAGTACCGAAGGTTTCGACATAAAGGCCAACTGGTCGCGCCTTGCCGATCGCGTAAGCAATTTGAACTTCGATCTTGTCTGCTAGCCCCGCGGCAACAACATTCTTCGCCACCCAACGCATGGCGTATGCCGCAGAGCGGTCAACTTTGCTTGGGTCTTTACCGCTAAACGCGCCACCACCGTGGCGTGCCGCACCACCATAGGTGTCAACAATGATCTTTCTGCCGGTTAGGCCAGCGTCAGCCATTGGGCCGCCAGATTCGAATCGGCCGGTCGGGTTGATCAGAACTTTCACGCCTGAATAGTCGAGCCCGCTCTGTTCAAGAATCGGCCTGATAACAGTGTCTTCAACGGCTGCACGCAAATCTGAAGTTGAAACGTTTGGGTTGTGCTGAGTTGAAAGCACGACGGTGTCGATGGTCTTGGCCGTATTGCCTTCATAACCAATGGTGACCTGGGTTTTTCCATCGGGTCGTAGAAAATCGAGAGTCTCGTTCTTGCGAACTTCAGAGAGTTTGAAGCTGAGTTGGTGCGCCAGCGAAATTGCAGCTGGCATAAGAGTAGGTGTTTCTTTAGTTGCAAAGCCAAACATGATGCCCTGATCACCTGCACCTTGTGCATCAAAAGCGTCTGACGAATCTAGTTCGCGCACCTCGTAGCCCGAGTCGACACCTTGAGCAATGTCACGAGATTGCTCGCCGATCGAGACAGACACACCGCAAGAACGGCCATCAAAGCCGATTTCGCTCGAGTTGTAACCAATCGAGAGAACCTTTTCGCGAATAAGCGTTGGAATGTCGACGTAAGCGTCGCAGGTGACCTCGCCAGCAACATGAACAAGCCCGGTGGTTGCCATAGTCTCGACTGCAACTCGAGCCTTTGGGTCTTGCTCAAGAATTGCGTCGAGGATGGTGTCACTGATTTGGTCACAGACCTTGTCTGGATGACCTTCGGTGACTGATTCGGATGTGAAAAGACGGAGTTCGCTCATATTGGTTCAAGTATATCGCCATGAAGCGACACTATTTTCTGGCAGTAACAATCCAGTCGATAATTGCGTTGGCCGCCTCGAGTTTGGATCCTGCAAATGAAAGGTCCTCATTTGCCGATACGAGCTTTATTGCAGTTGCGTCACTGCCGAACACTGCTCCCCCGGTTACGTCGTTGGCGACTATGAGATCGACTTTCTTAGCTTCAAGCTTCTTTCGCGCGGATGCCACGAGATCGTCACCTGCGAGCGTCTCTGCCGCAAAACCAATCAAGGTGATAGGCCGGCCAGAGGCTCGTTTAGCGCCTATTTCAGCGAGGAGGTCGGGGTTCTCAACGAGGTTCAAAACCGGAGTTGAGCCGAGATCGGCCTTCTTTAACTTCGCAGCGCTTGGGGTCTCAACGCGATAATCGCTAATCGCTGCAGCCATGATTAGAACATCGGTGCCAGCAACTTGGTTGTTCAGTGTTTCGCGGAGCTCTTCAGTAGTTGAAACGTCGACCTGGCCCTCGGTGAGGCCTCGCTGTAGGTTCGCAGCGACGAGTTGAACATCCGCCCCTCTGCTTTTTGCGGCTTTATAGAGAGCCAAGCCCATCAGTCCAGATGAGTTGTTTCCGATAAAGCGAACCGAATCGATCGGCTCACGGGTGCCCCCAGCGGTGATCAAGACTCTAATGTGAGTCAGATCTTGTGGAACAAAGAGATTCAGCGCGGCCTCAACGATGGCCTCCGGCTCTGGCATTCGGCCTTTACCCGAGTCTTCACCGGTCAGACGCCCAACTGCAGGTTCTAGCACGTTGATGCCCCGGGCTCGCAAGGTTGCGACATTCGCGGCGGTTGAAGGGTTCTCCCACATCTCGGTGTGCATGGCTGGCGCCACAAGAACTGGAGCCTTCGATGCGAGTATCGAACTTGAAAGCAGATCGTCACCGAGCCCGGCTGCGGTGCGCGCTATAAAGCTGGCGGTAGCTGGCGCGACGATAATCAGGTCGGCAGATTGGCCAAGTTCAACGTGCTTTACATCTGCAACATCGGTGTAAAGATCTGGATCGACGGCGTTCTTGCTGATTGCCTCTAGTGTGGCGGCGCCGACGAATCGCAATGCATTAGCTGTTGGAATGACTTTTACGTCGTGGCCCGCTTCTACAAGCTGGCGAACCACCCCGACGGCTTTATAGGCGGCTATTCCGCCGGTGATGCCAACCAGGATGCGCATGGCGCGAGTGGTGAGTCTCGGTTATGCGTCGCGCTTAGCGAGCTTGTCTTGCTCGATTTCACGCATGGCAATGGTTAGAGGCTTCTCGTCAACAGTTGAGTCGACTAGAGGGCCAACGTTGTTGAACAGGCTTCCTTCGTGAAGTGCACTGTAGTAGTCATTGATCTGACGGGCACGCTTCGAGGCGAACATCACCAACTGGTACTTGCTGTCAACCTTCGACAAAAGAGTGTCGATAGCTGGTGAAACAATACCTTCGAGTTTTTCAGACATGAGAATCCTTAATGACCTTTGATGTGGAATGAAGTTCGAAAACGCGAACTAAGCCTGAATCAAGTCTAAGACATCGTGAGCACATTTGGCGATGTCTTCATTAACTACGACGGCATCAAACTCGGAGGCA
The DNA here is from genome assembly GCA_009703845.1 of Actinomycetota bacterium. GTDB lineage: Bacteria > Actinomycetota > Actinomycetes > Actinomycetales > Microbacteriaceae > Rhodoluna. The sequence continues at coordinate 5,653 of WLFI01000019.1, read as the reverse complement.
GACTCAAGCTCGATGCGCGCGGTTTTCAAACGGGCCTGTTGCTCAATCTCTGACTCGGTGCCGCGGGCTCCGAGTCGACGAACCAATTCTTCCCAGCTCGGTGGCTTAATGAATACCAGCAGGGCTTCAGGCATCACCTTTTTTACCTGCCTTGCGCCTTGGATATCTATTTCGAGAATCACATGCTCGCCTCTTGCCAATGCCTCAAGAACTGGCGTCTTTGGCGTGCCGTATTTGTTCACGCCGTGCACTACCGCAAATTCGAGCATCTCGCCCGAGGCGATCATTGCGTCAAATTCATCGGCGGTCACAAAGAAGTAGTCCCGTCCGTCAACTTCACCGGGTCTTGGGGCGCGAGTAGTTGCTGAAATCGATAGATGAACGTTTTCGAAGTGGCTAAGCATGTATTGCACCACTGTGCCCTTACCGACTGCGGTAGGGCCTGCGATAACTGTCAATCTGCTCACAAAACTTACCCTAGACCCTGAGCGAGCTCGTCATTGGCGCGTTTGATTGCCTCGGCCAAACCCTGTTTGCCAGCCTCAAGAACACTTCTCGAAACCGAAGCGATGACATTCGGCGAGGCTTCACCAAAAATCAATCGGATGTCGCGCAGTCCTGCTCCTTGTGCCCCGAAACCCGGGGCCAAGATCGGTGTCTTTACGCCAGACTGTTCGAGCTCAAGACCGAATCGTTTGAAGTGAAGTGTTGCGCCTACTACCGCTGCGAAAGACCCGAAGCGATCGCCGGGTGCCGAGCTGATTTGATTCAGTTTCTCTAACTTGCCCCAAAGCTCTGCGGCGATGCTCTCGCCGCTTTCGGTTCTTGCGGTTTGTAGAGCCGCCCCTTCTGGATTAGAAGTGGCGACCAGAACGGTAATTCCCTTGCCATTTTCAAGGTGTTGCCCCATCAACGCCGTGCTTGTCTCTAGGCCGAGAAAGGGCGAGACGGTTAGCGTATCGGCATAAAAATGGGAGTTTTCACCCAACCAGGCATCCAGATACGCCTCCATGGTTGAGCCGATGTCACCGCGTTTAGCGTCTGCGATGACAATTAGCCCGGCATCCTTGGCCCTGTGTGTGATGCGTTCTAGTACAGCGAAACCGGCCGACCCGTGGCGCTCAAAGAACGAAACCTGTGGCTTTACTAGACCGACTAGACCCTCGGCCGCATCGATCACGCTATTTGCAAAATAGTCGAGACCGTTCACATCGTCGTCAAGACCCCAGTGATCAAGAAGCGATGCGTGCGCGTCAACCCCCACGCAAAGTTGACCCCTGCTTTCGAAGGCGTCGAAGACTTTGCGACCGAATGACCTAGGCAAGAGCATCCGCCCTGTCTTTTGCGTGCTGCTGCAAAGACTTGACCTTGAAAGGCCCGGCAATGACCGCCTCGAATGAGCCAATCGCTGCGCTCAACTGCGCAATGGTCGTGAAGATTGCCTTATCGGCGGCCGTAGTGGCGGCTCTGATCTCGTATCCATCCTTGCGCGCTGCTAGACCCGAACCCGAAGGAGTGTTCACAACAACGTCAACCTGACCAGCAGTGATCATCTCGACAATTGTCGGGCCTTCTGCCACGGAGGAGTCTTCGGAGTGCTTGCGAACGGTCTTGGCATCGATGCCGTGTCGATTCAAAATCGCAGCGGTTCCAGAGGTCGCCAAGATTTGGTAACCAAGCTGGTGCAATCTGCGAACTGGTAGAAGCAGCTGTGGCTTGTCACGGTCGGCTACTGAAATGAAGACCGTGCCGCTAGTTGGCAGCGCGCTACCGGCAGCAGCCTGGCTCTTTGCGAAGGCGGTCGGAAAGTCAACGTCGATGCCCATTACTTCACCGGTCGAACGCATTTCTGGCCCGAGTAGCGAGTCGACAAAGCGACCATCTTTGGTTGCGAAACGCTTGAACGGAAGAACCGCCTCTTTTACCGAGATTGCTGAGCTAGCCGGAATGTGGGTTCCGTCTTTCGCGGGCAAGTGCCCTTCAGAAATCAAATCGCGGATGCTCTTACCGACCATAACCAGCGATGCAGCCTTTGCCAGGGTGATGCCGAGAGCCTTACTAACGAACGGTACGGTGCGCGAGGCGCGAGGGTTCGCCTCGAGAACGTAGAGCACATCGTGTGCGAGCGCGAACTGAACATTGATTAGCCCGCGTACTCCGATGCCTTTAGCAATCTGTTCGGTGGCTTCGCGTACGCGGTCAATCTGCGCCTGGCTCATGGTGATTGGTGGAAGGGTGCACGAAGAGTCGCCAGAGTGAATGCCGGCCTCTTCGATGTGCTCCATAACACCTCCGACGTAAAGCTCGGTGCCGTCATAGAGAGCGTCTATGTCGATCTCAATGGCATCATCTAGGAATCTGTCTACCAACAGCGGGTAACCTTCGCCAACGATTGCCTGATCTTCAATTCGATCGAAGTAATCAGCAAGCGAAGAGCGGTCGTAAACGATTTCCATACCTCGGCCACCGAGCACGAACGATGGGCGAACAAGCACCGGGTAACCGATGCGTTCGGCGACTTCAAGTGCGCCAGTGAGGTCAATTGCAGTTCCGTTGGCCGGCGACATGAGTTTCGCGTCGTCAAGGATTTTGCTGAACAATCCGCGTTCTTCGGCGAGGTCGATGGCCTCTGGTGTTGTTCCAAGAATCGGAACGCCTGCTTCTTTGAGTCCCTTAGCTAGACCGAGCGCGGTCTGACCACCCAGCTGAACAACAACTCCCACGAGGGTTCCGCTAGCGCTTTCAGCGTGGATGACCTCCAGTACGTCTTCTAGTGTCAGAGGTTCGAAGTAGAGGCGGTCGCTGGTGTCATAGTCGGTCGAAACCGTCTCTGGGTTGCAGTTGATCATGATGGTTTCGTAGCCAGCGTCTGACAGAGCAAAAGATGCGTGAACGCAACTGTAGTCAAACTCGACACCCTGGCCGATTCGGTTAGGGCCACTGCCAAGGATCACAACCTTCTTGCGGTCGCTCGGCACCACTTCTGTTTCTTGCTCGTAGGTGCTGTAGTGATAGGGCGTAAGTGCCGGGAACTCCCCCGCACAGGTGTCTACGGTTTTGTAGACCGGACGCAAGCCAAGTGAGTGGCGAAGCGCACGAACATCCGCTTCATTCATTCCTCGTAGCTGCGCAATCTGAGCGTCACTGAAGCCGTGGTATTTAGCCAAACGAATTGACGACTCGTCTAGCGTTGGCGCGCTAGCCAGGGTTTCAGCAGTTTCGTTAATGATGAACATCTGATCGATGAACCAAGGGTCAATCTTGGTTGCTTCAAACGCTTCTTCAGCGGTGGCTCCCGCTCTTAGGGCCTGCTGAAGGGTCACGATGCGTCCATCAGTTGGCACCTTGGCAATCTCGAGCAACTCTTGTTTCGACTGCTTTAGCGGCCCCCAGTGGAACGATGAGCCGCGTCGCTCAAGGCTGCGCAGCGCCTTCTGTAAAGCTTCGGTGTAGTTGCGGCCGATTGCCATGGCCTCGCCGACCGATTTCATGGTTGTGGTCAAGGTTGCATCGGCCGCCGGGAACTTCTCGAACGCAAATCTAGGAACCTTAACCACGACATAGTCGAGAGTTGGTTCAAACGAAGCCGGCGTGACCTTTGTGATGTCGTTAGGAATTTCGTCAAGGGTGTAACCGATGGCAAGCTTTGCTGCGATCTTGGCGATCGGAAAGCCGGTTGCCTTCGAAGCGAGAGCCGACGAACGACTCACTCGCGGATTCATCTCGATTACGATCACTCGGCCAGTTGCCGGATCTACAGCGAATTGAATGTTGCAGCCACCCGTGTCGACACCCACGTCACGAATGATTTGAATGCCGATGTCGCGAAGATTCTGGTACTCGCGGTCAGTGAGCGTAAGTGCTGGAGCAACAGTGATCGAGTCACCAGTGTGAACGCCAACTGGATCTACGTTTTCGATCGAACAAACCACCACACAGTTGTCACTGGTGTCTCGCATTAGTTCAAGCTCGTACTCTTTCCAACCGAGAATGCTCTCTTCAAGCAGAACCTCGTTCGTTGGGCTGGCCTGAAGCCCGGCACCAGCGATGCGCCTTAGATCCTCTTCGTTGTAGGCAAATCCAGACCCGAGGCCACCCATGGTGAATGACGGTCGAACCACCACTGGATAGCCCAACTTTTCGGCACCCGCGAGCACGTCATCCATGTTGTGGGCAATGTAAGAACGAGCGACGTCGGCTCCCGCGTCAATGACAAGTTGCTTAAAGATTTGACGGTCTTCGCCCTTTTTGATTGCTTCAACTTTCGCACCGATGAGTTCGACGTTGTACTTCTCAAGAATTCCTAGCTCGTGCAGCGCCATGGCCGCGTTGAGCGCCGTCTGACCGCCAAGCGTCGGAAGAATCGCATCCGGTTTCTCTTTAGCAATGATGGCCTCGATTACCTGGGGGGTAATCGGTTCGATGTAGGTTGCATCGGCAAAATCAGGGTCGGTCATGATCGTTGCCGGGTTTGAATTGACCAAAATAACGCGGATGCCCTCGGCACGTAGCACGCGGCAAGCCTGTGTACCGGAGTAGTCGAATTCACAGGCCTGGCCGATAACAATCGGGCCAGAACCGATTACCAGAACGGAGTTGATGTCTTTGCGCTTCGGCATTAGTTGTTGCCCTTCTTGGCTTTAATCGCCGCTACAAGGCGGTCGAATAGGTAGTTAGAGTCGTGGGGTCCGGCTGCTGCCTCGGGGTGATACTGAACCGAGAATGCTGGAATGTCCAAGCATTGAAGACCCTCAACTACGTCATCGTTGAGTGACACATGGCTGACCAGCACTCGGCCAAAGCCCGCTGGCGATTCAACTTCTGGCCCGCCATCAACCTTCACAGCAAAGCCGTGGTTGTGTGCAGTGACCTCGACCTTGCCCGTTGTTCTGTCTAGTACCGGGTGATTGATGCCACGGTGCCCGAATGCCAACTTGTAGGTATCGAATCCAAGGGCGCGGCCGAGTAGCTGGTTGCCGAAGCAAATGCCGAAGAACGGGGTTCCGGAACGCAGAATGTCTCGAAGCGCTTCTACTTGGCCGGCGGCAGTTGCTGGGTCACCAGGACCGTTCGAGTAGAACACCGCATCTGGGGTCTCTGATAGCAAATCCGACGAAGTGGCCTTCGCTGGGTAGATCGTTACATCCAAGCCACGTTCAACCATGTTTTCAATCGTTGATGCCTTGCAACCCAAATCTAGAATCGCTACGCTGCCAACGCGAGTGCCCTTGTGCTTGTGGTGCACGACCTCTGAAGTCGAGACCACGTCACTTAGTGAGCGACCAGCCATAGGGGCAGTCGCCCTAACTTCTTCGAGAAGCTCAGATGTTGGCCGGTCTGCTTTCTCTCCAGAGAAGATTCCCGCTCTCATTACTCCAACCGAGCGAAGGTGTCGGGTCAAAGCTCGAGTATCAATACCCTGGATGCCGACCACTGAATAGCTCTCAAGTTCGTCAGGAAGAGGCTTTTCAGAACGAAAGTTAGAGACCATGCGGCTCGCATCGCGCACGACATAGCCAGCAACCCAGATGCGCTCCGACTCTTCGTCACGAGTATTCACACCGGTGTTTCCAATGTGCGGGGCCGTTTGTACCACGATTTGGCCGGCGTAGGAGGGGTCGGTAAGTGTTTCCTGGTAACCGGTCATGCCAGT
>WLFI01000018.1 GCA_009703845.1 Actinomycetota bacterium | reverse complement strand
TACAGCACCGTGATTCGTCGCGAGCGTGCGGGAGAGTACCTAGGCGATACCGTTCAGGTCATTCCGCACATCACCGATGAAATCAAGCGCCGCATGCGCCTTCAGGCTCACGAGACTCCGGCACCAGACGTAATCATTACCGAGATCGGTGGAACCGTCGGTGACATCGAGTCGTTGCCATTCATCGAGGCAGCTCGTCAACTTCGTCATGAAGTTGGCCGCGACAACGTTTTCTTCGTTCACGTGTCACTAGTGCCTTACATTGGCCCATCGGGTGAACTGAAAACCAAGCCAACCCAGCACTCGGTTGCGACCCTTCGTTCGATTGGTATTCAGCCAGACGCAATCGTCTGTCGCTCAGACCGCACCCTTCCTGAGGGCATCAAAAACAAGATCGCTCTCATGTGTGACGTTGACTTGAAAGCTGTCATCAACGCCGCCGATGCAAGCAGCATTTATGACATCCCTACCGTGCTCCACGACCAAGAGCTCGACGCCTACATCATCAAGCACCTGGGGCTCGAAGCGAACGCAGTTGACTGGTCACGCTGGCAGAGCGTGCTCGACGCCGTTCACGAGCCAAAGCACGAAGTAACCGTTGCGATGGTGGGCAAGTACATTGACCTCCCCGACGCCTATCTTTCGGTAACCGAAGCTCTTCGCGCCGGCGGTTTTGCCAACAAGGCCAAGGTGAAGATCAAGTGGGTTCCATCTGACACCTGTGAAGACGAAGCCGGTGCCCGCGAGCAGCTTTCAGACGTTGACGCAATCTGCGTGCCTGGAGGCTTCGGCGTTCGCGGCATCGAGGGCAAGCTCGGCGCGCTCAAGTTTGCTCGTGAAAACCGAATTCCTGCTTTAGGTCTGTGCCTAGGACTTCAGTGCATGGTCATTGAGTATGCGCGCAACGTGGTCGGCCTCGCTGGCGCGTCATCTACCGAGTTTGACCCTGAGGCGAAGCATCCGGTTATTGCCACCATGGCTGAGCAGGTTGAAATTTTGCAGTCAGGTGAAATGGGCGGAACCATGCGACTCGGTCGCTTCACCGCCAAGCTCAAGCCAGGTTCGATCGTTGAAGAGCTCTATGGTGAACCAACCTCAGAAGAGCGTCACCGTCACCGCTACGAAGTAAACAACTCTTACCGTGACCAGATCGGCGAAGCCGGCCTCGTGTTCTCGGGAACCTCACCTGACGACCACCTAGTCGAATACGTTGAGCTTCCGCGCGAGGTTCACCCGTTCTATGTGGCCACCCAAGCTCACCCTGAGTTCAAGTCACGCCCAACTCACGCTCACCCGTTGTTCCGTGGGCTCGTCGTTGCGGCGCTCGAGCGTCAAGAAGCTACTCGACTTTTCGAAGTCGAAGGCGATGCCTAAAGACGAACCCGCCGATTTTTCGGTAACCGCCAGACAGACCGTATTTGAGGGTCGAGTTTGGAACGTGGTTAGCGAAACCTTCGATTACAACGGGCAGTCGCTCACCCGCGATTTTGTAGCGCATACCGGGGCCGTTGCCGTTGCTGCGCTGAACGAAGCGGGCGAACTGTTCATGATTCGCCAGTATCGGCATCCGGTTCGAAAGTATCTCTGGGAGCTGCCGGCGGGTCTCACCGACATGGCCGGTGAATCAAACTTGGATGCGGCGAAGCGCGAGCTTGCCGAAGAGGCAGGCTTGCAGGCAGAACACTGGCAGAGTTTGCAAACCTTTCACACCACACCGGGTGGCAACGACGAGTCAATCGAGATTTTCTTAGCCACCGGGCTCTCTGCGGTTGAAATCGATTTCGTGCGCGAAGGCGAGGAGTCAGACATGCAGGGGCGCTGGGTTGCCCTCGACGAAGCGCTTTTGAGCGTGCAAGACTCTGACATTCAAAACCCGGCAGCGGTCGTGGCTATCTTGGCGCTGGCGCACAGGGTGAAGTAGTTTCTTGAATATGTCAATCTCAAGGCAGATCGATTCATACCTTCGGCACCTAACCGTAGAACGGGGAATGTCGAAAAACACCCTTGCCGCGTATCGTCGAGATCTAGACCGCTACCAACAATTTTTGACCGACCGCGAAATTTCGTCGGTTGACGCCATATCAGAGCAGATCGTCACAAATTTCGGCATTGCACTCACCGCCAAATGGGGGCTCGCTGCAACCAGCGTCGCCCGAGTACTAAGCGGAGTTCGAGGCTTTCACCGATACCTAATGATCGAGGGCGTCACCGCAAACGACAACGCTGCGAGGGTAAAGCCGCCAAAACCTCCACGACGACTTCCCAAAGCCATAACCGTTGCCCAAATCGAAGCCTTGTTGGCCAGCAGCGGACCAGAGGCTACCGATGAAGATGCCATGGCCCTTGACCCGATCAAGGTTCGTGACCGGGCCATTCTCGAGCTGTTGTATGCAACTGGCGCTCGCGTGAGCGAGGTGGTTTCGCTCGACATCGACGATCTGGTTGACCAAACCATGGTTCGTTTGTTCGGTAAAGGTTCGAAAGAGCGAATTGTGCCGGTGGGTTCTTATGCGCAGCGGGCCGTCGAGGCTTATCTGGTTAGGGTTAGGCCCGTGCTCGCCAAGCTTGGCAAAGGTACGCCCGCGGTGTTTCTGAACCAGCGAGGCTCTAGATTGAGCCGTCAGAGTGTTTGGCAAATCATCTCGGATGCTGCCGACAAAGCCAAGCTAGCCGCCGAAGTTTCACCGCACACCCTCAGGCACAGCTTTGCAACACACCTGCTTGAGGGTGGCGCAGACGTTCGCGTCGTGCAGGAGCTGCTCGGGCACTCGTCGGTGGCAACCACCCAGATTTATACTCTGATAACTGTCGACGCGTTGCGAGAGGTCTATTCGACCGCTCATCCGCGTGCGCGGCGGTAGGCTATAGGCAACCAAACAGGCGCGAAACGGAGGCATCATGGCAGCTAAGAAGAGTTCAGACACTCGCTTTGCCAAACCGAAGCCGTTGAGCACGCACGGCCCAGCTCGCATCATTGCCATGTGTAACCAGAAGGGTGGAGTTGGCAAGACCACCACCGCCATCAACATGTCTGCTGCGCTGGTTGAATACGGTCGCAAAGTGCTGCTTGTTGACTACGACCCTCAGGGCGCACTTTCAGCTGGTCTTGGAATCATTGCTCACGATGACCTAACCATCTATGACCTGATGCTCGATTCGAGCATCGACCCGAAGACTGCGATCAAGCACACCGCGATTGCCGGCCTCGACGTGATTCCCGCCAACATCGAACTCTCGGCAGCCGAGATGAAGCTGGTCAACGAATTTTCACGTGAGAACATTTTGGCGCGCATCCTCAAGCGAGTTTCAGCCGACTACGACCTAATCGTGATCGACTGCCAGCCATCACTAGGCCTGCTAACCGTGAACGCACTTACCGCTGCACACGGCGTGATCATTCCTTTGGCAAGCGAGTTCTTCGCATTGCGCGGCGTTGCCATTCTTGAAGACATCGTCAAGAAGGTGCAAGAAACCACTAACCAGACCCTGGTTCTAGACGGTGTTTTGGCAACCATGTATGACCCGCGTACCCTGCACTCACGCGAAGTTCTCGACCGTCTGCGCGACCACTTTGGCGACAAGCTCTTCAAGTCGGTCATCAACCGCACCGTGAAGTTTCCCGATGCAACCGTCGCAGCCGAGCCAATCACGTCATTTGCAACTGATTCAGATGCGGCCGAGGCTTATCGCACTGTAGCAAGGGAGCTTGTTGCTCGTGGCTACGCTCCGTAACCCGGAGTTAGACGAGGCTTCAGAGAAGGGCAGCGCATTTGCGGTTAGCCTGGGCAACTTTGAAGGCCCGTTTGACCTTCTGCTCAGTCTCATCTCGAAACACGAGATGGACATCACCGAAATCACGCTTTCGAAGGTTACCGACGAGTTCATCTCGTATCTGAAACAACTCGATGACGATGAAGAGCTAGAGCAGGCATCCGAGTTTTTGGTGATTGCCGCAACTTTGCTTGATCTCAAAATCGCTGGTCTCTTGCCGCGCGGCGAGGTGGTTGATGCTGAGGATGTCGCGCTGCTCGAAGCCCGTGACCTGCTCTTTGCCCGCCTGCTGCAATATCGCGCCTTCAAAGAAATTTCAACCTGGTTCAATACCTCGCTAAACCTTGAGGGTGCTCGAGTCGCGCGCGACGTTCGCATGGAGGAGCGATTCAGAAACCAGCAGCCTGAACTGGTCTGGAATATCGAGCTGGCCGAATTTGCGGCTCTTGCCGAGGCCACTCTGACTCCCCGTGAGGTTCCATCGGTTGGTCTAACCCACCTTCACGCTGCACGTGTCAGCATTCGCGAACAAGCAACCTATGTGGTCGACGCTCTTCGCAAGGCTTCTAAGATTTCGTTTTTTGATTTGATCAAGGATGTCTCAGACCGCGCCATCGTGGTGGCAAGGTTTCTTTCGATTCTTGAGCTTTACCGTCTCGGTGCAGTTGGCTTCAGCCAAGACACCCCGCTTGGCGACCTTCAGGTTTCTTGGCGAGACGCAAACTTTGACGATGAAACACTGGCAACCCTAGGAGCCGACTATGACTCTTGATTCGACTCAAGACCTAACCGCAAACAGACCAGATTCGCTTAGCGATTTAGAACTTCGCGCTGGAGTTGAAGCCGTTCTGATGATCACCGACGCTCCCGTGTCGCTGGTGGCACTGGCAACTGCGCTTGAGCAGCCCGTGAACGTTATTCGTGAGGCCGTGCTAGCGTTGCGCGACGACTACGATGGTGCCGCATCCGGGTCACCACGCGGTTTTGAACTTCGCGAGGTTGGCGGCGGATGGCGCATCTTTGTGCGTCAAGAGTTCGACTGGGCCGTAAAGCTTTTTGTCGCGAACGAGAACCCGACCAAGCTCAGCCAAGCAGCGCTCGAAACCCTTGCGGTTATCGCGTATAAACAGCCAATTTCGCGCGGCCAGGTGGCCAGCATCCGTGCAGTGAATGTTGATTCGGTGGTGAAGACTTTGCTAAGCCGAGGGCTCATTACCGAGCTTTACACCGACAGCGAGACCGGTGCGGTGCACTTCGGTACCACCGCCCTGATGCTCGAACTCCTAGGAATCAACTCGCTTGACGAGCTACCTCCGATTAGCCCGTACCTTCCTGGTGCAGATAGCGATTTTGATGAGTAACCCTGAAGAAACCGAAGTAGTCAACGAAGAGGTTCGCCTGCAAAAGGCACTAGCTGCTGCGGGCGTAGCCTCGCGTCGCGCCTGCGAAGAGCTCATTGTCAAGGGCCAGGTAAAGGTCAACGGCAAGTTGGTCACCGAACTTGGCTCAAGAGTCAACCCAGCGGTAGACAAGGTCACGGTTCGCGGCGTGCCTGTGCAGTTCGACACCACGCGCGTTTACCTGCTTTTGAACAAGCCAGCCGGAATCATTTCGACCATGGCCGACGAAGAAGGCAGACCAGACCTGAGCTCGTTCGTTACCGACTATGACCGCGTTTTCAACATCGGTCGCCTAGACGCAGAAACCACCGGTCTATTGCTGCTGACCAACGACGGTGAACTGGCCAACCAGTTATCACACCCTTCATTCGGTGTTGAGAAAACCTACATCGCTCGCGTAGTTGGCGAAGTCACGCCGATGACGATTCACAAGTTGATGAGCGGGTTTGAACTCGAAGACGGTTTCATCAAGGCCGACCGAGCGCGTGTTATTGACATTTCAAAGGGGCACAGCCTTGTCGAGATCGTGCTGCACTCCGGCCGAAACCGAATCGTGCGACGAATGCTCGAAAATGTTGGTCACCCCGTGGTTGGTTTGGTGCGAAAGCAGTTCGGACCGATTCACCTGGGAACCCTGAAGCAGGGGCACATTCGTCAACTGAATAAAATGGAGATCGGTGCCTTGCTCAAGGCAGCGACTGGCAAACCGAGCCGACCACCACGGCCATCCAAGAAAAGAGCCTAACCTTGCCGATTCGAGCCATTCGAGGCGCCATTCAACTAGACACCGATGAACGCGAGCACCTGCTGCGCTCAACGGCCGAGCTGATCTCAAAGACTTTGCATGCCAATGGCATCGACTCCTCACAACTGATATCGATTTTGTTCACCGCAACACCAGACATTACATCCGAGTTTCCGGCCCTCGCCGCTCGAGAGCTTGGGCTCGGGGATGTTCCGCTGATGTGCTTCGTCGAAATGGATGTTCAGCACGCAATGCCTAGAGTGATTCGCCTCATGATTCACGCCGACATCAACAAGGCGCGCGGTGAGATTCAGCATGTTTATCTTCGCGGTGCGACAGCTCTTCGTTTGGACCTAGCGCAGTGAATCGCGTAACCGGATCGGTTCGAATTGTTGGTGCCGGTCTGATTGGAACCAGTATCGGTTTGGCGTTGAAGAAAATCGGCGTGGATGTTGCTATCGACGACGTTTCACCAGCGAACCAACGACTTGCCATCGACTACGGCGCAGGCCGCAAACCTGCAGCGGGCGATGAGCCAACGCTGATCGTGGTTTGTGTGCCGCCCGACGTCACCGCTCGCACGGTTTTGGCAGAGCTTCGCGCCTTTCCGAACTCGGTCGTGACCGATGTTGCCTCTGTGAAAAACAGCATCCTCGAAGAGTTGACTGCCGCGCACGCGCCATTGGATCGATACGTTGGTTCGCACCCCATGGCTGGACGCGAGCGCGGGGGAGCACTGGCCGGAAGGGCAGACCTGTTCTTTGGCCGCCCGTGGGTTATTTGTGCAAACCGAGAGAGCTCAGCCGCCTCGACGTTGCTTGTAGAACAACTGGCTCTAGATTTGGGCAGTGTGCCTGTGCGTTTGACACCAGCCGACCACGATCGAGCAGTCGCAATGGTTTCTCACCTTCCGCAACTCGTCTCGTCACTGCTGGCAGCGCAGCTGAATCGGGCTGAGTCGAGCGATTTGGCGCTCTCTGGCCAAGGGTTGCGCGACACCACCAGAATTGCCGCCAGCGACGCGAAGCTCTGGATGCAGATTCTGGCTGGAAACACCGCTGATGTCAGAGATGTGCTTCAGGGATTTGCCGAGGATTTGGCTCGAGTAATCAAATCGTTCGACGATCTAGATGCGCCGGGAGCGCTTAGCGATTTGGGTGAGGTTCTAGTTTCGGGCAACCGTGGCGTGGCTCTGATTCCGGGCAAGCACGGAAGTGCCGCCACAAACTACGCCCAGGTTGTCGTGATGATCGACGACAAGCCGGGTCAGATGGCCAAGCTGCTCACCGAAATTGGCGAAATCGGCATAAACCTTGAAGACCTCAAGCTGGAGCACTCACCTGGTGCGGAAATCGGTCTGGTCGAACTCTTCGTTCTGCCCGAGGTCGAAAGCTCACTCGTTGCCGCTCTAGCCGAGCGCGGCTGGAGACTGGCCGGCTAATGACTGAGATCATTGCGATTGACGGGCCGGCCGGTTCGGGCAAGTCGAGTGTCTCAAAGCAGGTGGCACGCGAACTCGGCTACGGCTACCTAGACACGGGCGCCGCATACCGAGCCCTAGCGCTTGCGGTGATGAACTCATGGGTGCCAAAGGTTGTTGAGGGCGAGAGCGCCGAGGCGAGCATCCGCGCATTTGACTACTCGATTTCACTAAACCCAGACGATTTTTGGGTGAAAGTTGGCGAACACGACGTAACCGAAGCCATCCGATCAAACGACGTGGCCGAAAATGTGAGCGCCGTTGCCAAACATCCAGAGGTTCGTTCATTCATGAAAACCTTGACCCGCAGCCTCGTTGAAGCAGCTCGGATGCCCGGTGTTGTCGTCGAAGGGCGTGACATCACCACCGTGGTCGCCCCCGATGCCAAAAATCGCATACTGCTAACTGCCTCCGAAGAAGTTAGACTTATAAGACGTTCCGCAGAGCTCTCACCAGAGGCCGCGAAGAACGTCGAGCGTCAGGTTTCTCAGCGAGATGCGCAAGACGCCAAAGTAGTTGACTTTATGACACCCGCACCGGGTGTCGCCCTCGTGGACTCCACCGAACTGAACTTCGAGCAAACTGTTGCTGCCGTTCTGTCGGTTGTTCGCGACTAACTAGGAGTAAAAGTGTCTGAAGAAGATTTCGTAGCCGATCCGGTTGATCCGGCGTTTCTTCAGAGATTGAGCGAACTCAGCACCGAAGAAGAGCTTGCTCGTGAGCGTGCACTGCGCGTTGGTCTCGAAGAATATGAGCTAGACGACGAGGACTTCGATGTCTTGGCCGCCCTCGACGAGGCAACCGATGGACCAATCTATTTGCCCGCACTTCCGGTTTTGGCAATTGTCGGCAGGCCAAACGTTGGTAAGTCAGCTCTGGTCAACCGTATTCTTGGTCGCCGCGAGGCCGTGGTTGAAGACAAGCCAGGCGTTACCCGTGACCGCATTTCTTACAAAGCAGAGTGGAACGAACGTAAGTTCACACTCGTCGACACCGGTGGTTGGGAACCAGACGCCAAGGGTATCGACCTTTCGGTTGCAGTTCAGGCCGAAATCGCCGTTGAGCTTGCCGATGCTGTGCTTTTCGTAGTTGACGCAACCGTTGGTGCAACTTCAACCGACGAGCGCGTGGTCAAGATGCTGCGCGCCAGCAAGAAACCGGTAATTCTGGTTGGCAACAAGATTGATGACGCACGCCAAGAGCCAGAGGCTGCCGGTCTTTGGTCGCTCGGCTTGGGCGAACCATACCCAGTTTCGGCCGTGCACGGCCGTGGCGTAGCCGACATGCTCGATGCCGCCATGAAGGTGCTCCCTAAGATCAGCAACGTTGCCAAACAAGAAGTTGGTGGTCCGCGTCGCGTCGCTCTGATTGGCCGACCTAATGTGGGTAAGTCTTCACTTTTGAACAGAGCCGTTGGTAGCGAGCGCGCAGTCGTCAACGAACTTGCCGGCACCACTCGCGACCCAATCGACGAGCAGGTCGAGATTGCCGGAAAAGTATGGCGCTTCGTCGACACCGCCGGAATTAGACGCCGCAAGCACCTGGCTCAAGGTGCAGATTTCTATGCATCGCTTCGAACCGCAGCCGCACTCGAGCGCGCCGAAGTTGCAACCGTGCTACTCGACGTGACCCAGCCGATTTCTGAAGCCGACATTCGCATCATCGACATGGCTCTCGAATCTGGTCGCGCTCTAGTTCTAGCTTTCAACAAGTGGGACCTTCTAGAAGATGAGCGCCGTCGCTACCTCGAGCGTGAAATCGAACAAGACCTGGCACACGTTGACTGGGCTCCACGCGTAAACATTTCGGCCAAGACCGGCCGACACCTTGAGAAGTTGGTTCCAGCGCTAGAAGTTGCTCTAGATTCATGGGATCAGCGAATTGCCACAGGCAAGCTCAACGCCTTTATTTCAGAGCTTGTTGCCGAGAACCCTCACCCGGTTCGCGGTGGCAAGCAGCCGCGCATCCTCTTTGCAACTCAGGCAAGCTCGCGCCCGCCAAAGTTTGTGCTGTTCACCACCGG
>WLFI01000017.1 GCA_009703845.1 Actinomycetota bacterium | reverse complement strand
TCGCTGCAGCGGCAAGCACGATCAAGATAAACGGCACACGCAGGATCGCTAAGAGCACGGCTAAAAGTAGGGCCGGAAGTCGAGCATCCAGCGAAATTTCTCGATTGTTTACAAAACCTTGAACGCCTACCAACCCGGCCATGAGGGCAACGGTCAAGAAGGTCGCTAGACGGTTGATTTTTGGATGATTTAGCACACGCTCGGGCAGCGTTGAACCGAGAATCTTCCACGAGTAAACGGCTAACGAAGCGGCAATAACGGCGATCCAAATTTCCATCAGCTCTCACCGTCTTGGTTTCTAGTCGCGCCGATAGCCCAAACCACGACAGCAACTAAACCTGCCAGCAGCACTGGAACTCCTTGAGGTACGTAAGGGCTGCTCAAGATTGAGACCGCGAAGGCCAGAACTGCAACCACTCGAGTCGGTGAATCGTTCAACCTGGGCCAGACAAGGGCCACGAATGCTGCCGCGGCGGCGGCATCTAAGCCCCAGACCGATGGGTCAGACATTAGTTCGCCAAGCAGCGCACCAAGCAGGGTGAGTAGATTCCAGAAGACAAAGACCGATATTCCAGTGGCCCAAAAACCATATTTTTGTTTCTCAGTTTCGGTCTGGCTCAGAGCCACGCCGGTTGACTCATCAATGGTGAGTTGAGCGCCTACTACTCGGCGCGTCTTTCGTAGCTGCAGGATTGGAGCCATGGCTACCGCGTAAAACCCGTTGCGAACCCCCATCATCCACGCGCTGGCTATTGCGGCAGGAATCGCGGCCACACCTCCCCCGGCAATCACCCCGACGAAGGCGAATTGCGAGCCACCACTGAACATGAGCAAGCTGAGTACACAGGTTTGCCAGACATCCAAGCCGGCAGCCACCGAAAGCGCGCCGAATGATATTCCATAGAGCCCGGTGGCCAATCCAACCGACACCGATGTCACCAGCAGTGAATTAGCTCTAGCCAAGATTTTCTCCCGATTGAATAAGCCTCAACTGCAGCTGCTCGAGGGTGGCCACTTTCAAGAGCTCCATCGAGCGTTGGATGAGTTTTCTGATGCGGTAGCCAGCCACGTCGTTGTTCGCGGCAACCGATGCAATCGAATTACCTAATACGACCTCGGCAAAGAGTTTTTTTTCGAAAGCATCGAATGATTCGATAAGCACTTGCACCACGGGATCTTCTTTGGTTTCTAGACCCAGGGTCGAAACGAGCTCTTTCAATTGCTCAAATTTCTGTTGCTGCTTGCGAGAATTCAGCGAATAAAGGGTTTCGATTAGAACCCTTGGGCCCTGGTCTTGAGTTACTACCGCGTTAGCCCCAGCCACAAGCGCATCGTAGGTGAGCCGTTCAGAGCCAAAGGCTGCGGTTACCATCAAGCGCGTTTCTACCCCTTGTTCGATCTTGATTTTCGTCAATTTCTCGCAAAGTTCCACGCCCGACATTCCGCGAAGTCGCTGGTCGACCAATAGAACGTCAATCAGGTAGTTTTCGAATTTTTCAAGCAGACCCTCAGGGTGTTGCTCGTCTAGAACCAGAGCAATGCGTCCGGTCGACTCGAGAACCAATTTTCTACCGGCGGTAATGTCGGAGTCGGCGTTGACGATGCCTACTCTGATTACGTTATTCACCCGCAACGGCTTTCAAGTGAGGGAACATCGCGCTCAAGGTGAAGCCGACACCCGGCACCTTGGTCACTTCGATATTGCCTTCATAGAGCGACGCACGCTCTTTCATCGCGTTCAAAGTTGCTCCAGTGATTGGCTTCACCAGTGCATCCACATCGTCTTCTACCGTGTAGCTTGCCAAGTCCTCGACGGTCGACACCCGCGCACGACGTGCAGCCTCGATGCCGTTGTCTTTGACCAGTACCTGTAACCCCTCGGTAGTCCAGTAGAAATCGACCGTTACATCGGCCCCGACCACAGAATTCTTCTTCACATTTTCGAGCGCTTCAAACACGATTCGATACACGCAGAGCTGGGCACCCTCATTGATAGCAAATGGTTCACCGTCGATGCTTATGTTGGCGTTGTAGCCAAGTTCGCGCATGAGAACCATAAGCTGACCCAAATCTTCGATGTTGGGCGGCGCTGCCGAGAGGTCAGCACCTTTTTGAAGCAGGTCGTAAAGTTTGCGAAGTTCGCTTTGCGCAGACTGCGCCGATGATTCAATGCGGTCGAGCGACCTGATCGCAGACTCGGGGTCTCGCCGAGATGCAAACTTTGCTCCCTCGGCCAAACTAACCACCGCAGAGATGCGCTGAATCAAAAGATCGGTCAAGTCGCTAACAATGGCTAACCGCTCATTAGAGGTGGCGACATCGAGCGATAGTTTGGCCTGCGTGTGAGTAATCACTGCACGATCGAGCGGGGTTCCGACATAGGTGTCTTTAGTGATCAGAAAGCGCCCGAGAATCCAGCTGAGGCTGTTTACCGAAACCACGGCTGTCGAACCGAGCAAGAAAGTAAGCCAAGTGGCGTTTTCACCGGTGAGCGAGATGCCAAATTCTCGAAGCACGCTGCTTGCGCCGAATGTCGACTGCCAGACCACCGAGATTCCGAGAATGTTCGTCACGATTACCGCGACCTGCCGCCAAAACGAGTTGGCAAATGCGGCGACTAACAGCAGCGAAAGTGCGCTGGCTGCACCTGAAACCAGTGGGGCTGCCACGCTGTTCATCTGCCAGATGGTGCCGGCCACCACTAAAGCTGTGCCGACATAAGGCCAACGTCTGCTGAAGAAGAGGCTAGATGCCAGAAGAGCAGCCGGCCCAAGAGCTGCGGGGCCTTGAAAAAGAAAGTCGATGCCGACAAAAACGATGATTGCGGCGCTGCCGACTACTGAGACTGAGAGCCATTCTCGCTGAAGAAACCACTTGATCACGTGGCCTCCTGAAAAACCGCTTGCGGTGTTTAGAAAAGAACTGGCTCCCCGGCTTGGACTCGAACCAAGAACCTATCGGTTAACAGCCGATTGCTCTGCCAATTGAGCTACCGAGGAATGAACAACGCGTCTAACAATACCAAAGAAATGTGCCTCATGAAACTTCGGGGAGAAAATCAAAGCACGCTTCGGCGGTGGTGTTTAGTAGCCGAGAGTTTTGTTGACTAAGCCGACCATTTCGCCACCAGTGCAGAATGCCTCAACGTTTTTTGCGATTCGCTCAGCAAGCATGCGCGTTACCTGAGCAGGCGTGTCGGCTGTGTGCGGGGTGATCAGGCAGTTACTCAAATTCCAGAGCGGATGCCCGTCAGGCAGTGGCTCCGGATCGGTTACGTCTAGGGCGGCAGCTGCGATCTGTCCGGTGTTTAGAGCGATGATCAGGTCATCGGTTACAACGTGCTTACCCCTGGCTATGTTCACTAAGTAGGCGGTCGGCTTCATTTTCGCGAATCGGTTCGAATCGAATAGACCCAGCGTTTGTGGCGTAAGCGCAGCAGCAACGACTACGAAGTCGGCGTCGGCCAAGTGTTCGTTGAGGTCGTCTAGCCCAATGGTCAAAGTCGCACCGGGCATCGGCTCACTCGAGTTTCGCACCACGGTCACCGGACAACCGAAAGGCTGCAATAGTCGCAATAGTTCGGCCGTGATGCCTCCTCCGCCAACGATTAGCACTTTGGACTCATACAAGCTGACCGCGAACTTGTCGCCCCAACTGGTAGCGCGCACACGCTCTGGAATGGTTCGACCTAAGGCGAGCATCAGGGCAAGTGCGTGTTCTGCGACCGGCTGACTGTAAGACCCTTTGGCGCAGGTGAACGTGGGCGCAGCATCCAAGATGTCAACAAAGGCGTCGACGCCGGCAAATGGCAGTTGAACCCAGGTAAGTTGCGGGTTCTCGCTGAGCACCTGTCTGAGCAAGTCAGGCCGGTGGTAGTCGGTCCAGACCAGGCCCTTTACCTCGGCCGACAGCGGCGCAACGCTGCCCCCGGCCGATTCTATTGCCGCAATAAATTGTGCTGGCTGAGCCGGCTCTAGCGCGATCGAGGTCATCGCGACTTTCGCAGTGAGTGGCCTTCGGCGTCTAGCGCTGCGATCTGACGGTCGATATCGTCGACCTTCGCGGTGTCACCCAAGGCATCGGCTTGGCGTCGATCTTGACGCAGGGTGTTCTTTTCGTATTCGATGGTTTTCTCAAGCGCACGGTTCAGAACGCCCATGGCGAACTTTTCACGACCCTCTTCATCAGATGCCGGAATCTGAGCCATTGCGACATCTCTAAATGTGGCGTGCAACTTTGGCTCAAGCCTGTCGAGAACGTTTTGCATGAGATCTTGGTCACCCACGGATGCTCTGACCTGGTAAACCGCACGAGCAATGTCTTTGTACCAGGGTGATGAGAAGTGGGTTTTACCGATTCGTGCAAAGCTCACCATGTCGCAGGCTTGTGGCACCTGGGTTAGCGCAATTAGCAACCAGCGTTCGGCGTTGGTTACCGGGTCGTTGAGATTGAGCTCAACGTCTTGTTCGGCATTTGCTTCGACTGGCTCAATTGGGTCAGAGGTTCGAAGCGCGGCAACGGCGGTTTTACGCTGATTCTTTGAAGCGTCGGCAACCAAGGCAGCAATGTCTGACCGGTCAAGCGAAGTCGAGTCTGCGACGAACTTTTCATAAACCGAGCGCATAACGGAGTCTTGAATCTGAGCCAGCAGGGCCGCAGCAGCCCTAGCCGCCCCGACCTGCCCCTCACGTGAGGCAAGGTCGAATTTGGCCATGCTGCGCCCGATGGCGAACTCGAGCAGGGGTTTCTTGCTCGCGATCATCTCGACCACCGCGGCATCGCCACGTTGAGTTCTTAAATCTGATGGGTCTAACCCATCAGGGCCGATAGCCATGAAGGTTTGAGCATTGAACTTGGATGCGTCGTTGAAGGCACGCATGGCAGCCTTCTGGCCGGCCTCGTCGGGGTCAAAGTTGAAAATGACGGCCGCTGGGTTTGCAGGATCGTCAGACAAGATGCGGTTGAGTTGCCTAATGTGTTCGTCGCCGAAGGCCGTTCCGCACGTGGCAACGGCCGTAGTGACACCGGCCAGGTGGCAGGCCATCACATCGGTGTAGCCCTCGACCACAACAACCTGCTGCTGCTTCGAGATTTCACGCTTAGCTAGATCGATGCCGTAGAGCACTCGAGACTTGTGATAAACCGGCGTCTCAGAGGTGTTGAGGTATTTAGGGCCGTTGTCATCTTCAAAAATCTTTCGAGCACCAAAACCAATCACGGCGTTGGTCGCATCGCGAATCGGCCAAATTACTCGTCCGCGAAACTTGTCGAATAGGCCGCGGTCACCCTTGGTGGCAAGGCCCGCTAAGACCTGTTCGTCGTCGGTGAATCCGAGTGTTTTTAAGTGGTTGGTGAGAGCCGACCAACCTTTGGGAGCCCAGCCGATGCCGAACGGCTCGCAAGCGGCGCCATCGAAGCCACGGCTTGCCAATAGTTCGCGACCAGGGGCAGCATCAGGTGAATCAAACTGCGCCCGATAGAAATCGGCCGCTGCCTTGTTGGCTTCTAGAACTCGGGCTCGAGCATTGTGTTCGGCGTTACCGGCTCCCCCGGTTTCGTAGGTGAGAGTCATACCTAACCTCGAAGCTAGGCGCTCGACCACCTCTGGAAAACCAATCGATTCGATGGCGGCAACGAAATCGAAAAGATTGCCACCGACCTTGCAACCAAAGCAATGGTAAAAACCCTTGGTTGAAGACACAGTGAAAGACGGTGACTTCTCGTCATGAAATGGGCAACGGCCTTTGAATTCGCCAGAGCCTGCCGATTTTAGCTGCACATATTCGCCAACGACATCGACCATGTTGGTTCTTGCACGAACCTCTTCGATGTCTTTCTGCGAAATTTTGCCGGCCATAGTCAAATCCTAGAGTCCGCGAGTGACAAGTTTGTCGTGCATGGCAAGAGCGCTCTGGTCGGTGAGCAGCGCAACCTGGTCAACGATGACGCGCTTTCGTTCGATGTCGGTTTGCGCGAGCATCCACGCCGATTGACAAACCTGATCAAGGCCAACACCTTCGCGGGTCAAAAGTGCGTCGGCAAGCTCCTTCAAAATAGCGCGCTGCCATTCGTAGAACGGGCGACGAGATTCGTGAGACATCAGGAAAACCGAAACTAGGCCCTTGAGCACAGAAATTTCTGCCAAAACCTCGGGAGTTTCGACAACGTTGGCGCGGTATCGAGTGAGCATGGCACTGCTCGCGTTTGCCAAGGTGGCGTCGGTGACTCGACCAACGAACGCACCGATCATTGCGCTGGTTAGGTTTTTCAGGCTGGCCAGAGCACGAGTCGAACCGTCGAACGCGCTCGGCCAATACTGCGAAGTCTGCAAACGAGCGAGGGCTTGGTCGAGTTGTTCAACCGACAACTGATCGCCGGCCCAAACCTTGATTTGCGAAAGTAGGTAGTCGCGCTGACTCGGTGCGGCAACTTCTTCAAGTTTGATGAAGCCAGAGACAATAGCGTCTTCAAAATCGTGCACCGAGTAGGCGACGTCATCGGCGAAGTCCATGATCTGGGCTTCGATGCACTTCTTGCCCTCTGGAGTGCCGGCGCGCATCCACTCGAAGACCTGCATGTCGTCTTGATAAACACCGAACTTGGATGAACGGTCGGCACCGCTGTCGGCCACAGCACGCTCGGCAGGCCACGGGTATTTGCAGGTTGCGTCAAGCGCTGCTCGGGTGAGGTTCAATCCGGCCGGCAGCCCACTGTCTGAGAACACCTTTGGCTCGAGTCTGGTGAGCAAGCGCAGTGTTTGCGCATTGCCTTCGAAGCCGCCGATGTCGATGGCCCACTCATTCAGTGCCCGTTCACCGTTGTGGCCAAATGGCGGGTGACCGAGGTCGTGAGCCAAGCAGGCCATGTCTACAACATCTGGGCTTACGCCTAGTTCTGAGGCCATTTCACGGCCCACCTGAGCTACTTCTAGTGAGTGGGTGAGACGGGTTCTGGCGAAGTCTCCCCCGGCCGGTTCTAGAACCTGGGTTTTAGCGCCCAAACGCCGCAAGGCAGAGCTGTGCAGAACTCGAGCACGGTCGCGTGCAAACTCGGTGCGACGCTCGAAACCAGATCTGGCCTCCGCTACAAATCGCTCTTGGTCGGCTGCTTCGTAAGAGCCATCTAGAAAATCGGTCATCCGCCAGACACCCCGAGCTCGGCCTCGGCAAGCATTCGACGCTGGTCGCCGACCAATTCGCGTGAACCAAGCCAGTTTTCTGGCAAGGCGCAAGACTTAGCGCCACCGAGTCGACCGCGCGGGCCCTCGGCCTCTTCGCCAGGGTATGGCTGGGTGCGGTCAAGTCTGCTCAAAATCTCGTCCATGTGGTCGAGGCTCTCGACCTGAGCTAACGCGGCTCTAAACTCTCCACCAACTGGGTAACCCTTGAAATACCAGGCCACGTGCTTTCGAATGTCGCGACAGGCGTGCTCTTCACTTTCGAAAAACTCCACCAGCAGCTCTGCGTGGCGCTTGAATGCATCGGCCACCTCGCCGAGGCTTGGCTGAATTGGGTCAATCGCGGCGTTCGAGTTTGGGTCGCGCAGGTATTCATCGAAAGCCGCTTGAAGGTCACCGAACAGCCAAGGGCGGCCCAAGCATCCGCGACCAACCACGACGCCGTCTACGCCGGTTTGACGCATCATTCGAATGGCGTCACCCGCCGACCAAATGTCGCCGTTGCCAAGCACCTGAACATCTGGGATGGCCTGTCTCAAGTCTGCAATAGCGTTCCAGTCGGCTGTTCCGCTGTAATAGTCGGATGCTGTGCGACCGTGAAGCGCAACGGCAGCCAC
The DNA here is from genome assembly GCA_009703845.1 of Actinomycetota bacterium. Lineage (GTDB taxonomy): Bacteria > Actinomycetota > Actinomycetes > Actinomycetales > Microbacteriaceae > Rhodoluna. The sequence goes on along the minus strand of WLFI01000017.1, from coordinate 2,061 downwards.
TCCGGCATCTCTGGCCGCTTTACCGGCGTCGATGTAGGTGAGGTGGTCGGCGTCGATACCTTTGCGCATCTTGACGGTGACCGGAACCTCGCCGGCAGCGCGAACCGCAGCGTTGACGATTGAAGCGAAGAGGTCTTGCTTCCAAGGCAAGGCAGCGCCGCCGCCCTTTCTGGTCACCTTGGGCACAGGGCAGCCAAAGTTCAAGTCAATGTGGTCGGCACGGTCTTCGGCCACCAGCATGGTGACGGCATCGGCAATGGTTTTTGGGTCTACGCCATAGAGCTGCACCGAGCGAATGTCTTCACTCTCGTGATGACCGACCAATCGAAGTGACTCTTCGGTGCGCTCGACAAGGGCACGCGAGGTAACCATCTCAGAAACATACAGACCACCGCCGAATTCGCGGCATAGACGTCGAAACGCGGTATTGGTGATGCCGGCCATAGGAGCTAGCACCACCGGAGTGGCGATCGAAATCTTGCCGTACTGCAACGCCGGCTTGGCGGCTAGTGTCACTTGTTTAGCCGATCAGGCGTTCCGCTAGGTAGCCGCGAAGGTTGGTGAGCGACACTCGCTCTTGAGCCATGGTGTCGCGCTCACGAACGGTGACCGCCTGGTCTTCGAGCGAGTCGAAGTCGACGGTGATGCAGAACGGCGTTCCGATTTCGTCTTGACGACGGTAACGGCGACCAATGGCACCTGAGTCATCGAAGTCGATGTTCCAATACCCGCGAAGTTCTTGAGCTAGGTTGCGAGCAACCGGAGAAAGGTCTTCGTTGCGCGAGAGCGGCAAGACCGCGGCCTTTACCGGCGCGAGACGATAGTCGAGTCGAAGTACGGTGCGAACATCCACGCCGCCCTTGGTGTTCGGAGCCTCGTCTTCGGCGTAAGCGTCAACCAAGAAAGCCATGAGCGATCGGGTTAGGCCGGCAGCCGGCTCGATTACATAAGGTACCCAGCGCTCACCTTTGGCCTGGTCGAAGTAAGACAAGTCGACGCCAGACTCTTTCGAGTGGGTCGAAAGGTCGAAGTCGGTACGGTTGGCGATACCCTCGAGCTCGCCGAACTCGCTGCCCTGAAAACCGAAACGGTATTCGATGTCAACCGTGCGCTTTGAGTAGTGCGAAAGCTTCTCTTTCGGGTGCTCGAACAGACGCAGGTTGTCTGGGTTGATGCCAAGGTCGGTGTACCAAGCCAGGCGCTGCTCGATCCAGTAGTCGTGCCACTGCTCGTCGGTGCCAGGCTCGACGAAAAACTCCATCTCCATCTGCTCGAACTCGCGAGTTCTGAAGATGAAGTTACCTGGCGTGATTTCGTTGCGGAACGACTTGCCGATCTGGCCGATGCCGAATGGAGGCTTCATGCGCGACGCACCAAGCACGTTGGCAAAGTTTACGAAGATGCCCTGAGCGGTTTCTGGGCGAAGAAAGTGCATTCCACTCTCGTCTTCGACCGGGCCGAGGTAGGTTTTGAGCAAGCCGTTGAACATCTTTGGCTCGGTCCACGCCTCTTTGGTGCCACAGTTTGGGCACGGCACTTCATTCAAAGACTGCGGTGCGCGACCCTTCTTTTCTTCGAAGGCTTCTTCTAGGTGGTCTGCGCGAAAGCGCTTGTGGCAAGAGGTGCACTCGATTAGCGGGTCGACGAACTCGCGAACGTGTCCCGAAGCCTCCCAAACCTTGCGTGGCAGAATGACCGATGAGTCAAGACCAACCACGTCTTCGCGGCTGCCCACGACCGTGCGCCACCACTGACGCTTGATGTTTTCTTTGAGTTCGACACCCAAGGGTCCGTAGTCCCAAGCTGATCTGGTTCCGCCATAGATTTCTCCGGCTGGAAAGACGAATCCGCGGCGCTTGGCCAGCGAAATAACTGAGTCGAGACGATTTGGGTTGGCCACTTTGAACTCCATGTTTCTAGCGTCTAGCTGGCTGCTGAGACGACTTTGTGGGAAGTTATCAGTCTACTTGGCGGGCTTGTCAACCGCGCCACCAAATCGACGATCACGATTAGTGAAGGCGACTATGGCATTCCATAGCGATTGCCGGTCGAAGTCGGGCC
>WLFI01000169.1 GCA_009703845.1 Actinomycetota bacterium | reverse complement strand
TATGTGATTCTTGTCGTCGGCGTCAACGGCGTTGGCAAAACGACCACCATCGGAAAGCTTGCCAAGTGGCTGAAAGAAGGCGACTGGGATGTCGTAATCGCAGCTGCAGACACTTTCCGTGCGGCGGCTGTTGATCAGATTGCCACCTGGGCAGATCGTGCGGGCGCGACCCTTATTCGACCAAAAACCGAGGGGCAAGACCCAGCATCCGTGGCATTTGAAGCCACCGAAATCGCGGTTCGTGACCAAGCCGATATTTTGATTATTGACACCGCCGGACGCCTTCAGAACAAGGTCGACCTCATGAATGAGCTCGACAAGATTCGCCGCGTGGTCGAGAAGCAGGCGGTGATTGCCGAAGTGTTATTGGTAATTGACGCGACAACCGGGCAAAACGGCATGGTTCAGGCGAAAGCCTTCGCCGAGGTTGCCAAGGTCACCGGCGTCGCTCTCACGAAACTCGACGGCACGGCCAAGGGCGGCATTGTTTATTCGATTCAGACCGAGCTGGGCATTCCGGTGAAATTGGTCGGAGTCGGTGAAGGCATTTCAGATTTTGCGTTCTTTGACGCACGTGAATTCGCAAAGGGTCTAGTTAACTAGATTCAAGCAACCAAGGAGTTTTGTGTTCGGTAACCTGTCAGATCGTCTCGTCGAGACGTTTAGAAACCTACGCACCAAAGGCAAACTAACTCCTGCCGATATCGATGCCACGCTTCGTGAGATTCGTCGAGCCCTGCTCGAGGCAGACGTTGCCCTCGAAGTAGTCAAAAACTTTGTCAACGCAGTTCGCGACCGTGCCCTGGGCGATGAGGTCAGCAAGGCACTGAACCCGGCTCAGCAGGTCGTTCAGATTGTGAACGACGAGCTGGTCGCCATTCTTGGTGGAGAAGCGCGCAAGATTTCGTTCGCCAAGAATCCACCGACCGTCATCATGTTGGCGGGTTTGCAGGGTAGCGGTAAAACGACTCTCGCCGGAAAGCTTTCGAAGTGGTTGAAAGACCAGGGGCAAACTCCGCTTCTTGTGGCCGCCGACCTTCAGCGCCCAAACGCGGTCAATCAGCTGCAGGTTGTCGGTGAGCGCGCCGGCGTAGACGTTTTCGCGCCAGAGCCCGGTAACGGCGTAGGCAACCCAGTAACCGTCGCCAAAGACGCCATCAAGCACGCCACCAAGAAGCAGTACAGCGTTGTCATCGTTGACACCGCCGGTCGCCTCGGCATTGACGAAGAGCTGATGAAGCAGGCTCGCGACATCGCCAAGGCAACCAACCCAGACGAGGTTCTCTTCGTCATCGACGCCATGATCGGTCAAGACGCCGTAAACGTTGCAAAGGCCTTCGAAGATGGCGTTGGCATTACCGGTGTCGTGCTCACCAAGCTCGATGGCGATGCTCGCGGTGGTGCGGCGCTCTCGGTTTCGTCGGTCACCGGCAAGCCCATCCTCTTCTCGTCAACCGGTGAAGGCCTAGACGCTTTCGAACCGTTCTACCCAGACCGCATGGCGAGCCGCATTCTCGACATGGGTGACGTTCTTTCGCTGATCGAAAAGACTCAAAAGGCTTTTGACGAAGACGAGGCCAAGCGCCTTTCAGAGAAGATGCTCTCTGAAACCTTCACACTCGAAGACTTTCTTGAGCAGATGCAGCAGCTTCGCAAAATGGGCAACATGAAGAGTTTGCTCGCGATGATGCCCGGTGCAGGCCAGATGCGTGAGCAGCTTGAGAACTTTGACGAGCGCGATATCGACCGAACCGAGGCGATTATTCGCTCGATGACCCCGCGTGAACGCAAAGAACCAAAGGTGCTAAACGGCTCACGCCGCCTGCGCATCGCCAAGGGTTCAGGCGTGACGGTCACCGAGGTGAACTCTTTGGTGAACCGCTTCGAGCAGGCCGCCAAGATGATGAAAACCGTTGCCAAGGGCGGAATGCCTCAGATTCCTGGCATGCCAAACATGCCGGGCATGGGTGGCGGATTCATCGGTGGCGGTAAGTCGAAGAAGAACGACAAGGGTAAGAAGGGTTCTAAGTCTGGCAACCCGGCCAAGCGCGCGGCCGAAGAGGCTGCGAGGCGTGCATCCAAGGATGTTGAACCGGGTGCAAGCGGTTCGGCGTTCGGAATCTAACTTCAATCGCCCCGATATTGCGAGTTTGGTTGCCATCTACCTAGTTCTTCTGGCAGAATAGAGCGGTTGCCTTGTGTTTGACCCTCTAACCAAACACTGCCGGCAACCCCTAGAGCTTCTCTACCGAGTGTGCCCCCACGCTCACGGTGGAACTCGCCCAATACAACAGTTAACAGGAGCATTGTGGCCGTCAAAATCCGCCTAAAGCGTCTCGGAAAAATCCGTGCGCCGCACTACCGCATCGTCGTAGCCGACTCACGCACCAAGCGTGACGGTCGCGTGATCGAAGAAATTGGTCGTTACATTCCGACCGAAAACCCATCTTTCATTGAAGTCAACTCTGAGCGCGCTCAGTACTGGCTAGGCGTTGGCGCACAGCCAACCGAGCAGGTAATGGCACTTCTGAAGCTAACTGGTGACTTCCAGGCTTCGAAGGGCGAGAAGGCCGTGAACAAGGTTCAGGTCAGAGAGCCAAAGCCAGAGTTCGTAGTTGACTCGGCTAAGAAGGCCGTTCTTCGTCCTAAGGAAGAGAAGAAGGCCCCAGTAGCCGCAGCAGTTGTCGAAGAGGCAGCCGTTGAAGAAGTTGTAGATGCACCTGTAGCCGAAGAGGCAGCAGTCGAGGCCCCGGCCGAGGTTGCAGCTGAAGAAGCTCCAGCTGCAGAGGCAGAAGCAGTAGTCGAAGAGGCTCCTGCTGCCGAGGCAGAAGTAGTTGCTGAAGAAGCACCTGCAGCCGAAGAGGCACCTGCCGCTGAAGAAGCTCCTGCTGCTGAAGCAGAAGCCCCAGCAGAAGAGGCTTAGTAGTCGTGCTAGCCGCTGCGCTCGAACACTTGGTTAAGGGAATCGTCGACCACCCGGAAGACGCTACCGTTACCGAACG
>WLFI01000168.1 GCA_009703845.1 Actinomycetota bacterium | reverse complement strand
TGATAGGCGGCAAGCTCGACGCGCTTCGGGTCAATCAGCACCAGACGAACCTCGGCGGGCTTAGCGCGCATCAAAATCGAGGTAATCATCGAGTTGACGAACGAAGACTTACCGGCACCGGTTGCACCGGCAACCAAAAGGTGCGGCATCTTGGCGAGGTTTGCCACCACGTAGCCACCCTCGACGTCTTTACCGATGCCGATGGTGAGCGGATGCTGGCTCTGGGTTGCGACCGGTGAACGCAGAACGTCACCGAGCGACACAATCTCGCGATCGGTGTTAGGAATCTCGATGCCGATGAGAGACTTGCCAGGAATCGGGGCGAGGATTCGCACCTCGTTGCTGGCCACCGCATAAGAGATGTTGCTGGCCAGGCGAGTAACTGCCTCGACCTTTACTCCTGGCGCAAGCTCGACTTCGTAGCGGGTGACAGTTGGCCCACGCGAGAAACCGACCACCGTGGCATCCACGCTGAATTCTTTGAAAACAGATGTAATGGCGGCAACGATTTGGTCGTTGGCGGCGCTCTTTGCCTTTGGTGGCGTGCCGGGGGCGAGGATGCTCAGCGGAGGCATCTTGTAAACCCGAGTCGGGCGTGCTGCCGGTGCCGGTGCCGGCTCTTCGCCCGCTGGTTCTGGCTCGCTTGGTGCGGCGGGAGTGACAATATCGACTGGTTCGGTGAGGTCGAAGATTTCAGAATCTACCGACTCGATGTCTTGGTTCTGGTCTTCGAAGAGGTCTTCAAGCGCTTGCTCGCGCTCTTCGGCCGCGGTCTGGTCAACCACTGGAGTGTCAAAGGCTGGGTCTTTGGTCTTGTCTCTGCGCCACCATGGCACTTTGGTTCCGTCGAAGGCATCGAGCACTTCGTCATCTTCGACAATTCGCTCTGGCTTCTCGGTTGATTCACCAAAAAGGGCTTCACCAAGCTCTCGAAGGCGCTGACCGATTCGGTTGGGTGCGGTCTTGGTCATGATCAAGAGCGAGCCCAAGGTAACCAAGACCAGAGCTGGAATAGCACCCCAGATGGTTAATGGCACAAACGGCACCGAAACCAACCAACCGAAAACACCGCCGGCAGCCGAGAGAGTCTTCTCAAACCCTGCATCGGAGGGAGCTGGAGTGCCCCCGGCCCAGTGGAAGAAACCTGAAATCGAGACCAGCAGCAAAAGCAGACCGAGACCGATTCGGCTGTTGTCTTTTTGGCCAGAGGGGTGTCGCATCAGGTAGACGCCAAACACAATGAAAATCACCGGCAGAGCCGAGGCTACCTGACCGAACAGAAGGCCGAAAGTCCAGGTGTGGGCAAGATAGGCGGGATTGTCTGGAGTCAGGAACCAGGCGAAAACCGCTCCTACGATGCCTAGAAGAACAAAAGAAAAGGGGATGCTGTCGCTGCGCTGATCAACGATTTCGTCTTGGCGACCGAAGTAGCGAACCGTGTTGCCGAAGCCGGTAGCAAACCAGCGGTAAATGCGCACCAAAAGCGGTGAGTCTGAGCTTTGGGATTCTTTGCGGGCTCGTGGTGCACGAGCCTTTGGCTGGGTGCGAGAAGTTGGGCGCGAAGAAGATTTTCTCGCGCGTGATGCTGCTGGGCGACGCGTAGCCATGCGTCAAAAGTAACAGCGACCGGCGACAAGTTGGGGTAGGCACGGCGACCCGATTTGGGCAGCCGGGCGGGCGATTACTCGGCGATGACCACCGGAATGATCATTGGGCGACGGCGGTGAGCCTTGTTCACCCAGGTGCCGATGGTGCGGCGAATGACCTGTTGCAAGGCATAAGGGTCACGAACACCCTCGCCGGCGGCTTCGGCGAGCGCCCGTTCGATAAGTGGCTTCACATCGTTGAATACATTGTCTTCTTCGGCAAATGCGCGTGCACGAATCTCTGGGCCAATCTTTACTCGGCCATCCTTGGCATCAATGACACAGAAGATCGAGATGAATCCCTCTTCTGCCAGCACTCGACGATCTTTGAGGTCTTCTTCGGTAACCTTGCCGACGGTCTTGCCGTCAACAAACAACAGCCCACACTCAACTCCGCCGACAACTTCGGCGATGCCGTCAACCAAGTCGACAACCCAGCCGTCTTCGGTGATTAGAACACGCTCGTGTGGAACACCGGTTTGCTCGGCTAGCTTTCCGTTGGCAATGAGGTGGCGGTACTCACCGTGCACCGGCATGACGTTCTTCGGCTTGAGAATGTTGTAGCAGTAAAGCAACTCTCCGGCGGCGGCGTGCCCCGAAACGTGAACCTTGGCATTGCCCTTGTGAACCACATTGGCACCGAGCTTGGTTAGGCCATCGATCACGCGATAAACCGCATTCTCGTTGCCTGGAATTAGAGAAGAAGCCAGGATGACCGTGTCGCCCTCGCCAATGGTGATCTGGTGGTCAAGATTGACCATGCGCGCTAGCACTGCCATCGGTTCACCCTGCGAACCGGTGCACATGTAAACCAGCTTGTTTTCTGGATAGCTGACAGCTTTGGCTAGATCTACGAAAACGTCCTGCGGTGCAGTTAGATAACCCATTTCGAGTGCTATCTGCATGTTGCGAACCATGGAGCGGCCCACCAAAACAACCTTGCGGTCATTCGCCAGGGCAGCATCGATCACCTGCTGCACGCGGTGAACGTGGCTCGAGAACGAAGCCACCACTACCTTGCCCTTGGAACGAGCAATCACATTCTCGATTACCGGACCGATGTCTTTTTCAAGAGGGGTGAAACCCGGAACATCGGCGTTGGTGCTGTCGCTCATGAACAGGTCTAGGCCCTCTTCGCCAATACGAGCGAACGCACGTAGGTCGGTGAGACGGCCATCCAAGGGAATTTGATCCATTTTGAAGTCACCGGTGTGAAGCACCGAACCGGCTTTGGTGCGGATGGCGACGGCCAAAGCATCGGGAATCGAGTGGTTTACCGCAATGAACTCGAGGTTGAAGCCGCCGAGGGTTTCGTGCTGCCCCTCGCTGACCACCATCGAGTATGGGGTGATGCGGTGTTCTTTTAGTTTTGC
>WLFI01000167.1 GCA_009703845.1 Actinomycetota bacterium | reverse complement strand
TGGGCAACATCTATTCGATCTGGGTCACTGACTGCGCCGAAGGAGCGAGCGCCAAGGTGGTTCTCGAATCGGGAGCGCTCACCGACGTGGCCGGCAACACCGGGCCGATGGTCGATGTCTCTTCGCCCACCGTCAAGGTCGATGACCAGTTGCCCCGAGTGACAATCAGCGCGGATGCCCGTTCCAACGCCTCGGTTAGCCCAAGCTTCACGGTCACCTTCAGCGAGCAGGTCACCGGCCTGACCCTCGACACATTCACCCACTCGGGCAGCGCCACCGGTTGCGTGTTCACGCTCACCGAGTTGAGCGCGGGCGTGAGTTTCAGGGTTGCAACCAGCGGATGCTCGGTAGGCACCGTTTCGCTAGGCATTCCACCCTCGTCAGTTACCGACCCTGGCGGCAACCTAGGCCCGACCACCGGAATCGAGTCGGCCTCGGTGATCATCGATGCGGCTAGCGGAAGCACCACAACCGGCGGCGGCATGGCCAGGCCACGAGTGATCGCCAAGCAGGGCACTACAACGCGCGGAGCCACAACGATGAAGGCGGTTTCGTTCGGGGTTGCCAAGGCGTTCAAAAACGCGGATGTTGGGTTGGCTGCTCTGGCAGCCACCTCGGCGGCCCTGATGCTTGGGCGTTCGCTGGCCGCGTCGAAAAAGCTAGCGGCTACTCGAAGATAATGGTGCGGTCGCCATCGAGCAGAACTCGGTGTTCGGCGAACCAGCGCATGGCTTGAACCAGCGTTTTCGATTCAACATCTTGACCGATTGAAACGAGGCGCTTCTTCGAGTCGCTGTGGGTTACGCGAACCACGTTCTGCTCGATGATCGGCCCCTCGTCGAGGTCGGCGGTAACAAAGTGGGCGGTTGCGCCGATCAGCTTCACGCCTCGGGCGTGAGCCTGGGCATAAGGGTTAGCGCCCTTGAAGCCAGGCAAGAACGAGTGGTGAATGTTGACGATTCGACCCTCGAACTCGGCGACAAACTCGGGCGACAGCACCTGCATAAAGCGGGCGAGAACGATGAGTTCGATGCCGGCGGAGTGGATGTAGTCTCGCAGCATGTGCTCGAACGCGGCCTTGCTGCCAGCATCCGTGATTGCATGTGTCTCAAACTTCACGTCATAGAACGAGGCGAGCTCGGCTAGGTCTGAGTGGTTGCCAAAAACCGCTGGAATCTCAACTGGCAACTGGCTCGCGCGCTGGCGAAAGAGAATGTCGTTTAGGCAGTGGGCCGACTTCGAAACCAGCACCAGCGTGCGCACCTTGCGGCCAACCTCGTCGAGGTGCCAGGTCATGCCATAGCGGTCGATTACCGGCTGAAGCTCTGCGACGAATGCCTCGCGTGAAACGTTCGACTCAATCTGCAGGCGAATGAAGAAGCGACCGGTGTCTTCTGACGAAAATTGCTGCGATTCGGTGATGTTTCCGGCGGCGGCAACCACTGCGCCAGAGATCGCGTGCACGATTCCGGGCTGGTCGTCGCATACCAACGTAAGCACCCAGTGTTTTGCTTCAGAAGTCATGGGGTCAAGTCTATTCGGGGTTAGAATTACGTCATCGCAACTGGCGCTAAAGATGGGTATCCATCGGGGAGCGATAGGCATTTTTGGTCGTGCGCCTGGGCCAACATATACGCCGTGCACTGCAACACTCTTAGGAGCCCCGACATGTCAAAACTGCCATCGACTTTCAACCAGCCGTTGAGCGAAACCGACCCAGAGATCGCAGCCGTTCTAGAGGCCGAACTCGACCGCCAGCGTCACACCCTCGAAATGATTGCGTCTGAAAACTTTGTCAGCCGCGGCGTGCTCGAGGCGCAGGGTTCGGTGCTCACCAACAAATACGCCGAGGGCTACCCAGGCAAGCGCTACTACGGTGGCTGCGAGGCCGTCGATGTTGCCGAAAACCTAGCTCGCGACCGCGCGAAGGCACTGTTCGGTGCCGAGCACGCGAACGTGCAGCCACACTCGGGTGCGAGCGCGAACGCCGCTGTGCTTATGGCGCTGGCAAACCCTGGCGACCGCATCCTCGGTCTTGAACTTGCTCACGGTGGTCACCTAACCCACGGCATGCGCCTGAACTTCTCGGGCAAGATGTATGAGGCTCACGCCTATGGCTTGAACCCAGACACGTTCTTGATTGACATGGATGTTGTGCGCCAGCGTGCACATGAGGTCAAGCCTGCCGTTCTGATCGCCGGATGGTCTGCCTACAGCCGTCACCTCGACTTCGCCGAGTTCCGCAAGATCGCCGACGAGGTTGGCGCAAAGCTCTGGGTCGACATGGCTCACTTTGCCGGTCTGGTTGCTGCCGGTCTGCACCCAAGCCCAGTGCCATACGCCGACGTGGTCTCGACCACCGTTCACAAGACTCTTGCCGGCCCTCGCTCGGGTCTGATTCTGTGCCGCGAAGAATACGCCAAGAAGATCGACTCGTCGGTGTTCCCAGGTCAGCAGGGTGGCCCGCTCATGCACGTGGTTGCCGCCAAGGCCGTTGCTTTCAAGGCTGCCATGCAGCCAGAGTTCAAAGACCGCCAGCAGCGCACCCTCGACGGTGCTCGCTTGATTGCCGAGCGTTTGACTCAGGCGGATGTCGCGGCAAACGGCGTTCAGGTGCTAACCGGAGGCACCGAGGTTCACCTCGTTCTGGTTGACCTGCGCAACGCACCGATTAACGGCCAAGAGACCGAAGACCTGCTTCACGAAGTTGGCATCACCGTCAACCGCAACTCGGTGCCGAACGACCCTCGCCCACCAATGGTGACCTCGGGTGTTCGCATCGGAACCCCAGCCCTCGCCACCCGTGGCTTTGGCGAAGCGGAGTTCACCGAGGTTGCCGACATCATCGCTCACGTGTTGATGCCCAACCCAGATGTTGCAGCTCTACAGGCTCGCGTTCGCGCTCTCACCGAGGCTTACCCGCTTTATACCGGCCTAGAGAACTGGTAGTCGCATGACCGCGGTCAAGCTCGATGGGCTGGCAACGGCCAAGTCGATCAAGGCAGAACTAGCCGAACGCGTCATCGCGCT
>WLFI01000166.1 GCA_009703845.1 Actinomycetota bacterium | reverse complement strand
GCTGGTTTAGCTCTAGCATGCGGTCACGCAACTTGGTGGTTTCTACAAACCAAGACGAAACCGCCTTGTAGATCAGCGGGTTCTTGCAGCGGTAGCAGTGCGGGTAAGGGTGGTCATAAGAGGCCTGCTTGAACAAGCGACCGTTGGCCTTGAGCCACGCGATGATGTTCTTATTGGCGTCGAAAACGTGTTGACCCTCGAACTCGCTGACGACCGAGTTGAATTCACCGCGCTCGTTGATTGAAACGTAAACCGGAATTCCGGCCGCTTCACAAACTCGCTGGTCATCTTCACCGTAGGCAGGTGCCTGGTGAACGATTCCCGTTCCATCGCCCTCGCCAACGTAGTCGTCGGCCAAAACCTGCCAAGCGTTAGCAACATCGAACTTGGTCTCGTCGGCATAAAAATCGAAGATGCGCTGGTAACGCAAACCGGCGAGTGCGGCACCCATGACGGTGCGCTCGATGGCTGCAACAGCCTCATCGCCCGTTTCGAAGCCGAGTTCCTTGGCATGTGCCCCAACGAGGCTCCTAGCCAATAGATGACCGGCAACCACGGCGTATTCAATCTTCGGGCCAACCGCGAGCGCAAAGTTGGTTGGAAGGGTCCAAGGAGTGGTCGTCCAGGCAAGAAGCTTGACGCCGTCGAATCCCTGGCCGTCGAGAATCGGAAAGTTAACCGTTACGGTCTGGTCTTGGCGATTGCGGTAGACCTCGTCATCCATGCGCAGTTCGTGGTTTGAAAGCGGCGTCTCACAGCGCCAGCAATAAGCCAACACCTTGAAACCCTCATAGATGAGCCCTTTGTTGTGCAACTGCTTGAACGCCCACAACACGCTCTCGGTGTAAGGCGTGTCTAGCGTCTTGTAATCGTTGTCGAAGTCGACCCAGCGAGCCTGGCGGGTTACGTATTCGCGCCACTGGTCGGTGTATTTAAGCACGGATGTTCGGCAGTACGCGTTGAACTTATCGATGCCGTACTTCTCGATCTCAGGTCTACCCGAGATGCCCAGCTGACGCTCGGCTTCAACCTCGGCAGGCAGCCCGTGAGTATCCCAGCCGAAACGACGCTCGACTCGGTAGCCCTGCATGGTCTTGAATCGAGGAACCATGTCTTTGGCGTAACCGGTAAGAAGGTGACCATAGTGAGGCAAACCGTTGGCGAATGGAGGGCCGTCGTAGAACACGAATTCTTCGGCGTCACTGCGGGCATCGATGGATGCCTGGAACGTCGAGTCTTTCGCCCAGTAGCCCAAAATGTTGGTTTCGACAGCCGGAAAACTCGGGCTCGGGTTTACCCCTTCGCTCGCGCTGGAAGAACCATCATTGTTTTTTGGGTACATGCTTGCTTTCGTGCGTTCGTGCAGTGTTACAACAGTCAATGTTAACCTTATACAAACCCCTATTTTGGAGACATCAAGCGTGACCACTGCCTCGTCTACACCAGCCTTCCTCGCTTCGGCCAACGCGCCCGAGAAAGTAACCGTCGAGGGGCTCGAAGAAAAGTGGTCTGTGGCCTGGGATGAAGCCGGGGTTTACCGCTTCAACCGCGCCGCCACCCGCGAACAGATCTACTCAATCGACACGCCTCCACCTACCGTTTCTGGCTCGCTACACGTAGGTCACGTCTTCTCTTATACCCACACCGACGTCGTCGCCCGTTTCAAGCGCATGAACGGTTTTGAGGTTTATTACCCGATGGGCTGGGATGACAACGGTCTGCCAACCGAGCGTCGCGTGCAGAACTACTTTGGTGTTCGCTGCGACCCCACCCTGCCGTACGTCGAAAACTACGTGCCTCCATTCGAAGGCGGAGACAACAAATCTTCAAAAGCCGCTGACCAGATTGCCATTTCGCGTCGCAACTTCATTGAACTTTGCGAAAAACTAACCGCCGAAGACGAGAAGCAGTTCGAAGCGCTGTGGAGAAGACTCGGCCTATCGGTCGACTGGACGCAGACATACCAAACCATCTCACCAGACGCGGTCGCCGTTTCGCAGAAGGCGTTTCTGAACAACCTCGCTCGCGGTGAGGCTTACCAGTCGATGGCCCCAACTCTCTGGGATGTCACCTTCAGAACCGCCGTGGCTCAGGCCGAACTCGAAGACCGCGACCAGCCTGGCGCATACCACCGCCTAGGTTTCAACGGTCCAGACGGCAAGATTTTCATTGAAACCACCCGACCAGAACTGCTGCCAGCCTGTGTTGCGCTGGTCGCGCATCCGGATGACGAGCGCTACAAGGATTTATTCGGCAAGACCGTTCGCACCCCACTGTTCGACGTTGAGGTGCCGGTTGTAGCCCATCGCTTGGCCCAGATCGACAAGGGTTCGGGTATCGCCATGATCTGCACCTTCGGTGACGTGACCGACGTGATTTGGTGGCGTGAGCTTGACCTGCCGAACCGAGCCATTCTCGGCTTCGACGGCCGCATCTTGGCCGACGCTCCTGAGGGCATCACCTCAGAGCGCGGTCTTGAGGTGTTTGCAGAACTTGCCGGCAAGACCGTGTTCTCGGCGAAGACACGAATCGTTGAACTACTAACCGAGTCTGGCGACCTGGTTGGCGAGATTCGCAACATTACCCATCCAGTCAAGTTCTTTGAAAAGGGCGACAAACCACTCGAGATCGTCTCGACCCGTCAGTGGTACATCCGCAACGGTGGCCGCGACGCTAACTTGCGCGAGAAACTCATCGAACAGGGCAAGAAGCTCGCTTTTCACCCAGACTTCATGCGCGTTCGCTACGAGAACTGGGTGAATGGCCTAACCGGCGACTGGCTGATTTCGCGCCAGCGTTTTTTCGGCGTGCCGATTCCGGTTTGGTATGCGCTTGATTCAAATGGTGAGCCGAACTTCGACGCTCCCCTAGTGCCAAGCCACGACCTACTGCCGATTGACCCCTCATCACAGGCCCCTGCTGGATACGACGAGTCTCAGCGCGGCGTGCCTGGTGGATTCATCGGCGAAGTCGACATCATGGACACTTGGGCGACCTCCTCACTAACCCCACAATTGGCCGGTGGCTGGATCT
>WLFI01000165.1 GCA_009703845.1 Actinomycetota bacterium | reverse complement strand
GTCGATGTTTAGTGAAAACGTGAGCGCAAGAGATACCAGAGCCGGAAGAACCGAAGCCAAAATCATGCTGCGGGTGTTCTTCGGGTTGCGAATCTGCCACGGGCTCTTGGCCGGCCTGGCTAATGCCGGCAACGCTGGGGTGGTCTGTAAGTTCTCCACGTTACTTCCTCCAAGGCTGGGCTTTGGCCACAATCCAGGCAGCCAGCCAGTTGATCAAGAGGGTGATTACGAACAAAACCAGACCGGCAGAAATGAGCGCCTTTACCTCTTCAGGAGAAGCAGCACCAAAGAAAGAGACAATCATCGAAGCAATCGAGCCGCCGCGACTCTCGACAACTTCGCCCCAGTTGATCTCAAACGACAGGTTGAGCACAAAGAAGATGGCAACGGTCTCACCAAGAGCGCGACCAAGTCCTAGAAGCGCACCACCGACGATGCCGCCCGATGAGGTTGGCAGAATCACCTTCAGGAAAGTGGATGAACGGCTGGCGCCTAGAGCAATCGATGCGTTGATCACGTCGCGGTCTAGTTGGCTAAAGATTTCGCGAGTCACCGAAGTAATGATCGGCACAATCATTACAGCCACAACCCAGCCGGCGATGAACGGGCTGTTTACGAAGCTTCCGCTGGTGTTGTTGAAAAGAGGTATGAAACCGAGGTGCTCATTGAGCAGTTTTGCCCAGTGCGAGGCGACCGGGGTGAAAACGCCAACGCCCCAGAGCCCGATGACAATCGATGGAATGGCGGCCAGTAGGTCTACAACGAGAGTTGCAATTTTGGCGACGCGACCGCTGGCGAAAAATTCGATAAAGTAGGCCGCTGCGATAGCCATCGGCACTGCAAGTAACATTCCACTCACAGCGATTAGAAGAGAGCCCCAAAGCATTGGGCCTATCTGAAATACAAGATTTTCAGGGTCTGCGGCGCTCCATTGGCTTCCAAAAATGAAACCGAAGCCCTGCTTGCCGAGGGTGCCCCAAGACATAAAGAGCAGGTAACCAAGAATTAGGCCAACGATTGCAACTGCACCGATTGCAGCTGAACGGGCGATGCCAAAAAAGATTTTGTCTTTAACCGAGTGAGGCTTAGCCGCCAACCGACGCCGCGAGGGCACGGGTTTTTCTGTTTCTGAAGCGACGCTCATGCGTTCAGTCTGACTAAATACGGTAAATGTTGGCTATGACAAAGGTTAACGGAAGGTGAATTACACCGAGCATCCGCGCTTCAAACTGGGCGTCAGCCTGCATGTTTGGAGCAACACCTCGGCATGGGCGACAATGTAGCCATGCAGAGTGAATACGATGTCGTGATTGTTGGCGGCGGGCATAACGGCCTGACCGCTGCCGCTTACCTAGCCAAGGCGGGGCTAAGCACCCTGGTTCTCGAGCGACTCGACATTTTTGGTGGTGCCGCGGTGTCGGCTCAGGCCTTCGACGGCGTGGCAGCCAGGCTCTCTCGCTACAGCTACCTAGTCAGCCTGCTACCGCAGCAGATCATCGAAGACCTCGGGCTCGACATCACGCTGGCCGAGCGTCGCTACTCCTCTTATACGCCGCTGCCCGGCTCGAACAAAGGCCTGCTGGTCGATAACCACGACGCGACCGCCACGGCAAACTCGTTCGGTTCGATTGGCGCGGCCGCCGACCAAGCGGCTTGGACCAACTTCTATGCGCAAACCGCCAAGGCCGCCGAGGTGCTGTTCGACACCGTAACCAAGCCGTTGGCAAGGCGGGCGGATGTTCGCGCGGCGTTAGGCGCAGCATCCGAGTCTGACGACCTTTGGCAAATGTTGTTCGAACGCCCGATTGGCGAAACCATCGCCGAACGATTTGAGAGCGACCTGGTGCGCGGTGTGGTTTTGACCGACGCACTGATCGGCACATTCGCGCCGAACCTAGACGATTCGCTCGCCGCCAACAAATGCTTTTTGTATCACGTGATCGGCGGAGGCACCGGCGACTGGAACATTCCGGTTGGCGGCATGGGTAGCGTGACCAACTCGATGCGCGAGGCTGCCGAGCGCTTTGGCGCTCACCTGCAGTCTGGGGCGACCGTTACCAAGGTTGGCGACGACGGCAAGGTCGAGTTCACGCTCGATGGCGCAGTGCAGACTGTTGCCGCAAAGCGCGTGCTGGTGAACGCGGCGCCGGCCGAGTTGGCCAAGCTCATGGGGCGCAGTGCCGAACCGGTTGAGGGCGCTCAGGCGAAGGTGAACCTATTACTCAGCCGCCTGCCAAAACTCAAAGACCCCGAGCTCGACCCGAAGGCAGCCTTCGGCGGCACGTTTCACATCAACGAAACCTGGCAGCAGCTGCAGTCAGCGTTTGACGAGGCCGCCGCTGGTGAGATTCCCTCGCCGCTGCCGTGCGAGATTTATTGCCATTCGCTGACCGACCCGTCGATTCTGGGCGACGAGCTGAGGGCCAGTGGCGCTCAGACACTCACGGTGTTCGCGCTGCACGCACCTCACCGGCTCACCGAGCACTTCGACAATGACGAACTGCGTGCTCGCCTTCAGCAGGCCGTGATCGCCTCACTCGACTCGGTGCTGGCCGAACCGATCGAACCGCTGATTTTGCGCGACGCTAATGGCGAGCTTTGCATCGAGACCAAGACCACAAAAGACCTAGAGGATGCCCTTGGCCTACCAGGCGGAAACATTTTTCACGAACCACTCAAGTGGCCGTTTGCCGAAGACGCCGAGCCGCTCGAAACGGCAGCGCAGCGTTGGGGCGTAGCCACCGAGCATGCCAACATCTTGCTTTGCGGCTCGGGAGCCAGACGAGGCGGCGCGGTGAGTGGAATCGGCGGACACAACGCAGCGGCTGCCGTAATCGAAGAGCTTCTCGGGCGTTAGCACTCAGCTAGAAGCTAGTTAACGAACAACCTTCACGGTTGACTTGGCATAAACACGACTGACGAACGACGCCGTGCCGGTGGCTACGGTGTTCGCAACCACATATTTAGAAGCATCCGCACTGGTGAGCTTGTAGGTGCTCTTGGTTGCGCCAGAAATAACCTTGCAGCCGTAGCTGGTGAGGTTTAGCG
>WLFI01000164.1 GCA_009703845.1 Actinomycetota bacterium | reverse complement strand
CTGGGTATGTCTCTTGCTATTAGGCTAGAGCAAGATTGAGACCAACTGACACAGGAGTCAAAGTGCCCGGAGAAAACCTAACCCAAGTTGAAGCAGCGCAACGCTCAAAAATCGTGCGCGTTCACTCCTATGAAGTCGACCTCGACCTCACCACTTCAGATGAGACTTTTGTTTCAAAAACCACGGTGAAGTTCGCTGCCACGGCCGGTGCATCCACTTTCATTGACGCAATCACCGCGGCGGTTCGCTCGGTGAATCTGAACGGCCAAGAGCTTGATGTAGCGAAGGTTTCGGATGGCGTTCGAATCGAGTTGCCAAACCTGGCGGCCGAAAACACCCTCGTAATCGATGCTGATGCTCACTTCATGCACACCGGCGAAGGCCTGCACCGATTCGTTGACCCGGTTGACGGCGAGGTCTATGTCTACACCCAGTTCGAGGTGCCAGACAGCCGTCGCATGTTCGCCGTTTTTGAGCAGCCTGATCTGAAGGCAACCTTCGAGTTCCGCGTGACCGCCCCTGCCCACTGGCAAGTTGTGTCAAACCAGCCAACGCCAGCAGCAGTTGCAGCGGGTGAAGGCAAATCGACCTGGAACTTTGCACCTACTCCGCGCATCTCGTCTTACATCACCGCGCTAATTGCCGGTCCTTACGTTTCGCGTCACAGCGAGTTGACCTCTTCAGACGGCCGAGTGATTCCGTTGGGCGTTTACTGCCGCGCTTCGCTAGAGCAGTACCTCGAAGCCGACTACATGTTCGAAAAAACGCGCGAAGGCTTCGTGTTCTTCGAGAAAACCTTCGACTACCCGTACCCGTTCGAGAAATACGACCAGCTCTTCGTGCCAGATTTCAACGCCGGCGCTATGGAAAATGCCGGTGCCGTGACTTTCACCGAAACCTATGTGTTCAGAGGTGCGGTTGCCGAGGCTCTCAAGGAGCGTCGCGTGGTAACCATCCTGCACGAACTAGCCCACATGTGGTTCGGCGACCTGGTCACCATGACCTGGTGGAACGACCTATGGCTGAACGAATCGTTCGCTGAGTACACCTCACACCTTGCCGTTGCCGAAGCCACCGAGTGGACCGACGCGTGGACTACTTTTGCGTTCAGCGAGAAGGCCTGGGCTTACACCCAAGACCAGTTGCCTAGCACCCACCCGATTGTTGCCGAAATTCGTGACCTCGAGGATGTTCAGGTGAACTTCGACGGAATCACCTATGCAAAGGGAGCCGCCGTGTTGCGCCAACTTGGTGCCACTGTTGGCCGTGAGGCATTTGTTAAGGGCGTTTCGACCTACTTCAAGAAATACGAATTCAAAAACGCGACCCTGGCTGACCTGCTGGCCGAACTTGAGGTGACCAGCGGTCGCGATTTGAACAAGTGGAGCAAGCTTTGGCTCGAAACCGCCGGAGTCAACACGTTGCGAAGCAAGATCGAGTCGCTAGACGGCAAGATCACTTCGTTCGCGGTCGAGCAAACTGCCGCAGCCGGCTACCCGACCATCCGCCCTCACCGCATGGCGATTGGCTTCTACAACTTGGTCGGTAGCGAACTAGTTTGCACCCACTCGGTAGAGCTAGACATCGACGGTGCGCTCACCGAAGTACCAGAGCTTGTCGGACTCGATCGACCAAGTCTGATTCTTCTAAATGACGGTGACCTTACCTATGCCAAGATTCGTCTAGACCAAGAGTCGTGGGACTTCGCGCTCGAAAACCTTTCGAAGCTGAGCGACCCGCTAGCACGTGCCCAAGTTTGGGGTTCGGCTTGGGATGCAACCAGAGACGGCGAAGCGTCGGCATCTGACTTCATCAAGCTGGTGCTGTCTAACCTCGCGGGCGAGACCCAAGGCACCATGCTGCTCACCCTATTGCGCCAGCTGTTGACCACCACGAAGCTGTACACCTCAGACGCGAACCGTCACAAGGCAATCGCCCATGTTGGTGCATCGTTGCTAGAAATGGCGAAGGCCGCAGCACCAGGAAGCGACAACCAGTTGCTCTTCACGCGATTCGCGACTTTCTATGCAGAAACCGAAGAGAGCGCCGACATCATCGAAGGCCTATTCAACGGCACGGTCAAGTTTGATGGGCTCAAGCTCGACCAAGACATGCGTTGGGATCTCATCAACGGTTTGGTCATGTCAGGTCGATTCACGAGTGCTCAGATCGATGCCGAACTCGCGAACGACAACACCGCCAATGGTGCCAAGCAGGCAATTTTGGCTCAAAAGTCGATTCCGACTGCCGAGGCTAAGAAAGCCGGCTGGAACGACATCTTGACCAACACCGAACTATCGAACACAGACATCAGCTTTGGTTCGCTTGGCTTGGTGCGCGCTCACGACACCTCTCTTCTCGAACCTCTCGTCGACTGGTATTTCGACGCCGTGCTCGATGTTTGGAACTCTCGAACCTTCAAGATTGCCGAATACATTCTTGAAAACGCCTACCCGATCTATCTCGCCAACGAAGCGCTGGCCCAGAAAACGCGCCAATTCCTCGAACTCGATGAGGTCAAGCAGAAGCCCGCTCTGGCGCGCATCATTCGAGAAAACTTGGATGCACTAGAGCGTGCCCTTCGCGCGCAAAGCAAAGACAACTAAGGAACTTTCATGAACTCCAACACAGGCTTCTTCGATTGGTTAGCAAGAGTTTGGCTCGACTACCGACCGGTGTTCAACGTTGTGTTCGTTTTGGTCGGCGCGTTGGTTCTTCGCGCAATCTTGTTGAGTTCGGTGAAGCGGGTCGTCGCCAGCGTTACTAGCGGCGTAGACGCCAAGTTGAAACCCGAAGCCGATGATTCTCCGCTTGCTAAAGCCCGAGTAATTCAGCGCGCACGCACCCTCGGTTCTGTGCTCAGTAACTTCATTACCTGGGGAATCACAGTGGTTGCGATCATCATGTGTCTGGGTGAGCTGGGAGTTGCGGTCGGCGGGCTTATCGCGGGTGCAGGAATCATCGGTGCGGCTATAGGTTTTGGTGCGCAGAGCCTGGTGCGCGATCTGATTAGCGGCCTGTTCTTGGTTTTCGAAGACCAACTTGGTGTCGGTGACGCGGTTGACGTCGGCGAGGTAAAGGGAATCGTTGAGGCCGTTGGGCTGCG
>WLFI01000163.1 GCA_009703845.1 Actinomycetota bacterium | reverse complement strand
TCGTGTGCCGAACCTCGAGGCGCTGTTCGTGCTTCGCGACGGAGGGCTTGCCGGCACCGATGGGCTCATCAACTACTTCGCCAAGGTCGAGGGCGAGTAATTCTTGTAATTCGAGGCGGATGCGCGTTCGAAGTTTTGTTATTCGCGCCCTGGCCACACGCTAGGTGCGGCATCGCGTCCCTTTGGTAGCGCCACGGCGGCATCCCAGTCGGTGACCCACTTCGGCAATTTAGGCAATGGGGCATTCCAGCCGCCGAGCGCGTCGATTACCTCTTCAGAAGTCGGAATGCCTCGCGGTGATTTCAAGAAGCGAATCTTCACCACTGCCTCGGCGTGAATCTCGCCGGCCACCACAAAACGTTGCTGAATGAAAAACGCCATGTCATTCCATCCGAGCAGGGCAGTCTCGATTGAGAACACCTGCCACGGGGCCAGCGATTTTCTAAACGTGATGGTCTCGCCAACAACAACCGGATGCAGCTTGGCACTCTTGGCTTTCGCCCACGATCCCGAACGCTTGAGGGTGTCAAAGCGGCCGAGGTCGAGCAGCGTCAAATAGATGCCGTTGTTCATGTGGTTGAAAATGTCGAGGTCGCTCGGCCAAACCCTAAAGTTTCGCTTGCCAACCTGGTGCAGTTCTAGCGGCCCGCGCGAGCGCCACGAAAGTAGCGCCCACACGAGGCGAAGCCAAAGTTTCATTTACCAGATGCTTACGCGCTGCTCGGGTTCTAGCCACATCGCATCGCCAGGCTTGGTTTCGTAGGTGTCGTGGAACACGTCGAAGTTCTTGGCGATTTGGTTGCAGCGGAACTCGCTAGGCGAGTGTGGGTCGGTGGCTAGGCGCTGAATCGCGATTGCCTCGCGGCTCTTGCCACGCCAGATCTGACCCCATGAGAGCAAGAAGCGCTCGGCAGCGGTGCGGCCATCGATCACCGGTGCGTCGGCACCTTCGAGGCTGAGCAAGTATGCCTTCCAAGCGATCATGATGCCACCGAGGTCACCGATGTTCTCACCAATGGTCAGCTCGCCGTTGACCTTGTACTCGTCGCCCAAACCGGCTGGGGTTAGCTCGTTGTACTGGTCGATTAGAGCCTTGGTTAGCTTCTCGAATGCTGCGCGGTCTGCGTCGGTCCACCAAGAAATCAGTGCGCCGTCGCCGTCGTACTTCGAGCCTTGGTCGTCAAAACCGTGACCGATTTCGTGACCAATTACGCCACCGATGGCGCCGAAGTTCACGGCGTCGTCGGTTTCGAGGCTAAAGAACGGTGGCTGCAAGATTGCGGCCGGGAACACGATCTCGTTGAAGCCCGGGTTGTAGTAGGCGTTCACGGTCTGAGGGGTCATGAACCACTCGTCGCGGTCTAGCGGCGCACCAATCTTGGCGGCCTCTTTGTCGGTCTGCCAGGCGTTCGAGCGGCGAACGTTGCCAACTAGGTCATCGCGCTTGATGGTCAGAGCCGAGTAGTCCTTCCACTTGTGCGGGTAACCGATCTTCGGGTTGAACTTCGACAACTTCACCAATGCCTTGGCCTTGGTTTCAGCGGTCATCCACTCTAGGTTTTCGATGCTTACGCGGTAAGCCTCGATGAGCCACTTGACTAGGTCGTCCATGCGGCCCTTGGCAGCTGGCGGAAAGTGCTTCTCAACATAGATTTCGCCAACGGCCTCGCCGAGCGAACCTTCGACCAGCTGAACGCCGCGCTTCCAGCGGGCACGCATCTCTGGCTGGCCGGTGAGCTTGGTGCCATAGAAGTCGAAGCGGGTCTGCACGAATTCGCTGCTTAGGTATGGAGCCATCGAGTTGATAACCTGCCATGCCGTCCAGAGCTTGAGGTTCGCAAGGTTGGCTTCGTTGAACACCGATGCGATGCCCTCGAAGAACGACGGGGTCATGACAACCGACTCAAACAGGGTCTCGGCCGAGATCTGTGAGCCCTTCTGCCAGAGGTCCCAGTTGAAGGTAGGGGTGAGAGCCTTCAGTGCCTCGTACTTATAGAGGTTGTAGGTTTTCTCTGCGTCGCGGGTTTGCACAACATCCCAGTGGTGTTTAGCAAGCTCGGTTTCGAACGCCATGATCGCGCGGGCGTCGGTGTCTGCCTTGTCGGCCGACCAACCGGCGTGCTGCAGCATCTGAGCCACGAATGGCACATAGGCGTCGCGGAAGTCTGAGTACTTTTCTTCGCGGTAATAAGACTCGTCTGGCAGACCGAGGCCGCCCTGGAACATGTTGACCAGGTAACGCTCCGGGTTGCCCGGGTCGTTGTTTACGTACATGCCGAAGATGCCGCTGATGCCGTCTCGTGAGAATTCACCGAGCAGGTGGCAAAGTTCGTTGAGGTCGGCGTCGCTGATGCGCTTGAGGTCTGCCTCGATCGGGGCCGAGCCGAGCTCGTTCACGCGGGCCTCGTCTAGGAACGAGCCATACATGTCACCGATTTGCTGGCTGACACCCGCCTTTGGGTTTGCCTGAGCATCCTCGAGAATTTGCTTCACGGCTTCTTCAGAAGCATCGCGCAGCATGTAGAACGAGCCGTGAACGGCCTGGTCTGCGGGAATCTCGTAGGTGTCGAGCCAATGTCCGTTGGTGTGACGGAAAAGGTCGTCTTGTGGGCGGGTGTTTAGGTCGAAGTTCTCGACGTCTAGGCCTGGCTTCATTGTCATGCGTTTATCCTATTCAAGTTATTCGTTCGGTTCGTTTTTGCTGCGGAACGGTTCGCCCTTGAAGCCCCACGCAAAGTAGGGCATGAGTGAAAACAGACCCATCAAAAAGACCAAGATGACTGCAACTTGATAAGGGCCAATATTCCAGTGGATGAATGCAGTGGGAATCAGTGGAATGTATCCGTCGGTGAAATAGACGTTCGCGTAGGCATAGAAAAGCACCGTCATCACCAGACCCGTCACGATTCCAGTAACCCAGCCATAAGCTCGCCGATATGCGCGATTGCGGCGCGCTTCCTGGTATTCGTCGACAATCGGCTTGCCAGCGGTGTTGAACACGAAACGCACCGAAATTTGCTGCGCAACAACACTTACAGCTACTCCAACGGCGTAGTTAACAAATCCTGAACTGGTGTTGTAGGTAAACAGCAACCCACCCAGAAGCCAGCCAGCAGCGAGCAGCACTAGTAGCACCCGGCCATAGGTGTTTCTAAAGCCGTCGAAGAACCGATCGTTCTTCACCCAGTTGATGAAGCCGCGCTCAAAACGTTCGGCAGCCT
>WLFI01000162.1 GCA_009703845.1 Actinomycetota bacterium | reverse complement strand
GTCGTCTAGGTTTGCAAAAGTCTCGTCAACCGTGCCGTGGTAGCAGTAATCGTGAACCATAATCTTTGAGCGGCCGGTCACGTGACGGGCGTAGCGAAGAATGTGTCGATTGGCGTCAGTTGCGGTCAGGGTGAACTGCCACTTCGGCACACCAAATCTCTCGGCTAGGGTGGCCGCGGCAACGGTTGCGTCATCGGTTGGCAGCATGAAGGTGATGCCTTGGGCTAGCTGTTTCGCGATTGCATTAACGGATGCGTCGGGGGAGTGTCCGACCATAGCACCGGTGTCACCCAGGCAGAAGTCGACGTATTCGATGCCGTCGACGTCGGTGAAACGCGAACCTTTGGCGTGGGCCACATAGACCGGATAGCCGCCAGGCCACTTAGCCATCCAAGACATTGGCACGCCGCCCATCATCGGCCCAAGAGCCTTTTGGTGGCGGATGAACGAGCCAGGGTGGTTCGCCTTGAAGGTTTCGACCTCCTTAGCGAATAGTGCTGCTAGCTTGGTGCGATCTGCGTATGGCAAAGGAATCACCCTTGATTCTTGAGTCGAGTTTTGTTTTGGGGTTTGGTGGGGTGACTAGAGGTTGGCGAGGCCGGCTTCTAGAACATCCAAGGCGTCGTGCAGTTGCTCGTCGCTGATAACCAGCGGAGGCAAGAAACGAATCACGTTGGCGTAGGTTCCAGCGTTTAGCACGAGCACACCGTTCTGGTGGCAGTGCTTTACCACTGCGTCGACAGCGCCCGAGTTTGGGTTGTGAGTGCCAGGCTCGACGAATTCGATGGCGATCATGGCACCGCGGCCGCGAACTTCACCGATGACTGGGAACTTAGCCTTCATCGCGCCCAGGCGAGAGGTCAGAACCGACTCGATTCGCATGGCCTGCTCAAGAACGCCGCCCGCTTCGATCTGCTTTAGAACTGCGACCGCCGCTGCGGCAGCAACCGGGTTGCCACCGTAGGTGCCACCGATTCCGCCGGCGTGCGATGAGTCCATGATTTCTGCGCGACCGGTAACGGCCGAGATAGGCATACCGCCGGCGATTCCCTTGGCGATGGTGAAGAGGTCTGGCTCGAAGCCTTCTTCGTACTGCGAAGCAAACCACTTACCGGTTCTGGCGATACCGGCCTGAACTTCGTCGGCAACCATGACGATGCCGTTGGCTTTTGCCCAGATACCTAGAGTTCGCAAGAAACCCGGTGCAGGCACGATGAAACCGCCCTCACCCTGAATTGGTTCGATGACAATCGCTGCGAGGTTCGAAGCTCCGACGCGCTTTTCCATGTAGGTGATGGCGCGGGCTGCTGCCTGCTCGCCGGTCATTCCCTCTGGGTCGCGGAATGGGTAAGACATCGGCACGTGGTGCACACCCGGTGCGAATGGTCCGAAGCCTGAGTTGTAAGGCATGGCTTTGAAGTTCATCGCCATGGTGAGGTTGGTGCGGCCGTGGTAGCCGTGGTCAAAAACGGCGATTTCGCCGCGACCGGTGAACTTGCGGGCGAACTTGACGGCGTTTTCTACCGCTTCGGCTCCCGAGTTGAACAGCGCCGAGCGCTTCTCGAAGTTACCCGGGGTGTACTTGTTCAGTAGTTCACAGACATCCACGTAAGGGGTGTACGGGGTAACGGTGAAAAGTGTGTGGGTGAGCTTGGCTACCTGCTCTTGAACGGCTGCAACTACCGCATCGTTGGTGTGCCCGATGGTAACTACACCGATGCCCGAACCGAGGTCGGTGAACTGGTTGCCGTCAACGTCGATCAGGGTTGCGCCGTGGGCACGATCGATATAAACCGGTAACGCGGCACCAACACCGTGCGAAACCTCTTTTAGACGCTTAGCGTGAAGCTCCTGCGACTTTGGTCCTGGAATAGCGGTTACGATTTTGCGCTCTAGCGCCACTGTTTGCTCGCTCATGCTTCCATCCTACGCCCGTGCGCTTTTCGTTAGTAAGCGAACGGTTGGCGAGTTTCGAAACGGCGCCGCGTGCTCGATTGGCGCTTCTTCGGGTCAATGGCAAGATGGTTAGGTGCGTCGCGTAATCATTCTCGGTTCTACGGGCTCAATTGGCACTCAAGCCATTGAGGTCATTCAAGCCAACCCCGACCTATTCAAGGTGGTTGGGCTTGCCGCAGGTTCGAACGCAGAGTTGTTGAACGCGCAAGCAGCCTTACTCGGTGTCGATGCATCCAAGGCGGTTTTAGGGGCTCAGGCAGCAACCGAACTGGTTGAAAACACCGAGGCAGACGTTGTCGTCAATGGCATCACCGGGTCGATCGGCTTGGCTCCAACTTTGGCAACGCTCGCCACGGGCAAAACTTTGGCCCTGGCTAACAAAGAGTCGCTCATTGTGGGCGGTCGTTTAGTCACGGATGCTGCGCGCCCAGGTCAAATCGTGCCGGTCGACTCAGAGCACTCAGCTTTGGCCCAGTGTTTGCTGGGTGGCACCGCTGCCGAGGTGCGCAAGCTCATACTTACCGCTTCTGGTGGGCCATTTCGGGGCTGGTCTCGTGAGCAATTGGACTCGGTGACTCCGGCTCAGGCTCTTGCCCACCCAACCTGGGTGATGGGCAAAGTCGTCACCACCAACTCGGCGACGCTGGTGAACAAAGGTCTTGAGCTGATCGAAGCTCACCTGCTGTTCGACGTGCCATTCGACCGAATCGATGTGACCGTGCACCCGCAGTCGGTGGTTCACTCGATGGTTGAATTCGTCGACGGCTCGGTTTTGGCTCAGTGCTCGCCACCGAACATGAAGCTGCCCATTGCCCTTGGCATGTCTTGGCCAGATCGTCTGGACTCTGTTGCGCCAGCTTGCGACTGGACTCAAGCAGCCACTTGGACTTTCGAGCCGCTCAACGAAAGCGTTTTCGGAGCCGTGCGCTTGGCGCGCCAGGTGGGCTCGGCAGGCTTGACCTACCCTGCGGTTTACAACGCCGCAAACGAACAGGCCGTAGAGGCTTTCCACGATGGCCGCATCGGGTTCAACCAAATAGTTGACCTCATCGACCGAGTCGTTGACGCCCACGAACCAGAGCCAGAGCTCACTCTCGATTCGGTGCTACGCGCCGAGATTTGGGCCCGAGACCGTGCCGACGCGCAGATTGCAACCGCCTGTTAGCAACATCCAGCATTTTGTCAGAAGCGCTAGTTAGGTTTGCCGCATGAACGAAACACTGCTCTACATTCTCGGAATCGTAATCATGGTGTTTGGTTTGGCGCTATC
>WLFI01000161.1 GCA_009703845.1 Actinomycetota bacterium | reverse complement strand
GTTACCGGCGTTGATGGCTGCATCGGTGCCGTATTCGGTTGCGTCGACACTCGAAATGATGCCGAATGACGCGTAGTTGGTTTCACTCCAAGGGTGTCCAATCACGGTGACCCAGTCGCCCAGCTTTGCTTCGGGCGCAGCATCCAGGCCAGGAATCTTGTGGGTCATGTAAAGCAGTGCGATGTCGTTGACCGAGTTGAGATCGCTCGACTTGAACGCTTTGCTCGGGTCTTTGCGAGCAACGAGTGCCTGGTAGTCGTGGCCTTCGTAGGTCACGGTTACGTTGGTCTTCTCGTCGCAATCCATGATCACGTGCGCGGCGGTGATAATTGCGGTCTTGTACTTGTTTGGCACCGGCGCGTTCACAGCAACTCCGGCGCCCTCGCCGCCCTCACAGCTCACAATCACGATCGAGTCTTGCGCTTTGGTGATCACTTCGGTTACGTTTGGCGCTCTGTCGACGAGGTTGTAAATGTATGCTCCGCCGAACCCGAGAGCCACCGAAACTGTTGCGATGATGAGGCCAAGGAAAGCGCGAGAAACGGCGCGACGCAAGCCACGACGAGTGTCGATCTGCTCGTTCATCGAGAGGTCGCCCCAGAACGAGTTGGTGTCTCGTCTTGATCTAAGCATTGGTCGTTTGTTGAACATGTTTTCTCCCCCGCTATTGCGAGATAACAACCTTGCGGTTGCTCTTTCCCTTGGTTTCGTTGAAAGTTCCGTCGGCGTTCCAGTCGTCTACCGAACCTTTACCGCCACCGATGGCCTTGATCTTGCCATCCCAGCCAGCCGCCTTGATTAGTGCGGCGAATGCTTCGGCGCGAGCCAGGCTCAACGCCTTTCCGGCCTCAACTTCGGCATCGTTGTAAGCATCTTTGTCTACGCCAGACGCCACGAATCCGGTCACCTTGATGCTGCCGGTGCAGTCGTTTTCGTTGAGTTCGGCAACCACTGATTCAGCAGCACTCTTAGCTTTTGCCGCGTTCACGAAGGTGGTGACGCCCGGGTTGAAGCGCACGCCATCATCTTCGTTGAGAGTAATGAGGCAAGAGGTTGGCAGAGAAGCAACCGCGGCGGTTTGGTAAGCGTTAGCAGGCGGCGCTTTGTAGCCAACCTCGTTTACGCGCTTGGTGATTTCTCCACCGCTCAGTTTGATTACTTCGGTCCAGAAGGCATCGAGCACCTTGATGGTCTGTTCATTGATTACGGTCTGGTTTTCCGCCGACCGAACTGAACCCATGCCGAACCACTCAACGCTTACGCCTTCTAGATCTGGCAACGCGTTGGATTGTTCGAGCTGCTTGGCAAGTGAGATTGCTTGAGCCTCGGTCTGCGGCATGTCTTCGACCATGTTGATCTCACCGCTGGTCTGCAGACCATTCGATAGAACATAGATGGTCTTCTTCGACGAATCGTTCAAGAAGGTGTCGGCAGCGACGCCGATTGCCTTAAGCAGGTTGGTTTCTGGGCCAACACCGGCGGCAGGCTGGTTGAGCGCGCAGTTCACGGCTAGCCGCACAACGCCAGGAGTTCGCTCCAGCTTTTCTTCGAAGTCTTGAATAACCTCGCCAGGCTCTTGCTCGACGACAAGGTCGCGAAGCTTGCGCGGGTTATCGTTGGCAACTACTACCGACAATGTGTTCACCAGGGTTGGGTCAGACACGGCTGGAACCAAACGCTGCTTAGCAATTTCGAGCGGCAGTTCGATGTCGGTAAAGTTTGCAGTCGGTGCAACCACCACGGATGTCTCAACCTGAGCCTCGGTGCGCACATTTGGCTTGGGAGAGCAGTTTATCTCGGCCTCTGGGAGCGGTGCGAAAGCCAAAAGGTAGACCATCACGCCAAGAACAACAGCGCCAACTCCACCAAGAACGGCGAAGCCAACTTTCTGTTTCTGCGTGGTCTCACGTTTCACGGGTGCATTGAACTGGGTCACTTCTTGTCACCGCCGAGCGCGTAGGCCGATGTGAACTCAGAGTCGCCAACGTGATTGATTAGTGCACGGCGGTAAATGTCGAGTGCGGCCTGCTTGAGTTGATTCAGAGCTGCCTCGCGGGCATCCTCGAAGGCTTGAATCGCAGTCTGTTCGGCTTGCTTGAGAGCGGCGATTTCGTTCGAGTAGTCAGCGACCTTGGCACCAAGTTTGATCTCGGCGCTCTTGCGGTTCATGAGTGCAAAGTTGAGTTTCAAGAAATTCGACTCGTGCGGGTTGTGTCGGCTGGCGGCAAAAATCAACCATCCACCCAGAGCCACAAGCATCAGCAGCGAGCTGGTCAACAGCCAGCGGCCAAGCTCGGGGGTGATGTCGCCGTCTCCGCCGTTTGAGGCTTGAGTCACGATGAAGTTCATGCGCAACTGTGTTAGACCAAATGCAAAGGCAAGCCAGAGAATCAGCAGAATCGAAAGCTCAACCGCCTTGGCCAACTTGCCTTCGGCGTTTCTAAGAATGCGACCGAGTCGCAGACCGATGAGGTGTGGAAAGACAACCTGCATGGCCACTGCCGGTGCGGTGAACATCCACGCTTCAACAAACTTGAAACCAGGAATCGAGTCGAGCGAAGCCTGAATGATGGCAAGGTCAACCAACGAGGCGACGATGAGCGTGATGATCGGTGCAGCGATGCGCATGAACACCGATAGGCGCGAGGCCAGCTGGGGCTTCGGGTCACGCCAGTCAGCGTTGTCGATGCCCTGGGTTAGACCCGAGAGGATGCTCTCTTCGTAGACAATCTGAGACTCGATGTTTTCGATCTGCTTGTCGTTGCGAGCCAACTTGGCTTCGGCTTTCGAAATCTTCGTCTCGAGATCTAGAACAGCGGCCTCGCGACGCAGGCTTTGACGTCGGCCGGCATCGGCTAGGCGCTGGTTAATCAGCGCTAGGTGGCTTTCGATGGCAACCTCGTATGGCATGCGACGCAGGCCGTCTTCGCTGAATAGAAACTTGTCGTAAGCGCCCGACTTGAAGTCGATCTCGGCGGCCTTAGCTGCCGAAGCGAGGTAGAGGTTGTCGTCGATGCCGTCGGCTAGGTTCGGCAAGCCACCAAAGTCAATTAGCGGTGCGTGAAGTCTGCGACGTCTGCGAAATAGAGCCACGTTATCCTCTGATTTCTAGTGAAGGTTGGTCTGAACCAATCGGGTTCAGGTCGATTGAACGAAACTGTGGCACCTGTGCCGGAGCGTTGTGGGTAGAGCTCTTCTCGGCGAGAGTGCGAGCGCGTGAATAGATCGAGC